>NZ_JBFRCG010000018.1:0-217150 GCF_040965595.1 Paraburkholderia sp. EG287B | reverse complement strand
ACTACCCGGGTTACGACTGGCGCGTGCTTGGGCACTACGCCGCGAATGGTGCGAATGAATTCAACCGGATGCTGATGGAAGGCGCGCCGGTACTGCGCGAGATCCTCGAACTCTACGACTGGACGCCGGACGATGCGGTGCCGCAGCGCATTGACGCGATCAGGACCGTGCATTTTTCCCAGGACCAGGAAATCCTGCGAAGCGGCTATGTGTTGCGGATTGCATGTATCCACGTTGACCTTGACCCAGGCGGCTTCGATGGACCCGGCGACGCGGTGCTCTTCGGCGACGTGCTGAGATACTTCCTCGGGCGCTACGCAAGTATTCAGTGTTCCATGCAACTGGTGCTGAGCATCGGCGGCAAGGAGACGGTCTATCCGCGCACCGATTTCACAGGGGCGTCATTCTGATGTGTAGCAGGATCATACGGGCCGCGCTCGGCGTCGGCCTCGCGCTCGCCGTCTCGGCGTCCGGCATGTGGCAGTCCGTCAAGGACGGAACGGTCGCGGCGACGCAGGCCGTGTTCGAGACGAAGGTCAAGCAGATGAACCTCACCGTTGCGGCGCGTAGCGCGCTGAATCAGGATACGCGCGGCGTATCGCTGCCGGCCGTGCTGCGCATCTACCAGCTCAAGGACGACAAGCCCTTTGCGACGGCGACCTACGCGCAGTTACTAGCAGGCGGCGATGCGCTCAAGGCCGCGACGCTGTGGAGCCGCGACCTGACGCTCCGGCCGGGGCAGACATTGAAGGTGACGGCGAGGTAAGTTCGGCCAGACGGCTGAGCAGTTGAAAAGATTCAGCTATACGGCAAACACGCCGGCTGAGGGGGCGTCAACTCGTGCTCCGTCGAATCCAATGGGACGACGTGTCGATACCGCACCGGACGTTCAGTCTTTCTCCAAACGACGATCCGCAAGTCATCGCACCGCCCGCCCAGCTCGCTGACCGATTCACCGGCCGCGCGCCTGCGGCTGAGTGCGCAAAAAGCCCGCTTTCCGCAAACAGCCTTCGACGACCCCGCCTCAAACCGTCGCCACCAGAATCGACTCCCCGCTAGCCGGCTTCAGCCCATCGCTTCGTCTTGCGAAGTAACGCGCAGTGAGATCCGCGGTCGAAACATGGCGCGCCGCGCGCAACCCCGCTTCGCTTGCCAGCGCAAGCATCTCGTCCGGCGCAAAAAAGCTCACGAACGGCGTACCCGCCGCCTTCGCGCGTTCATACACGGCGGCATGCTGCGAGCGCTCGGGCTCGTCGATGAGTTCGAGCGGCAAAAGGAAGGTCATGACGAGCGTCGAGCCCGGTGCGAGCTGCGCGATCTGCCGCAGCGTCGCGAGGTTCGCTTCGCGCGTGAGATACATGGAAACGCCCGTCGAGGCGATCACCGCGGGACTCGCGGCATCGAACCCGGCCGCGGCGAGCCGATCCCACCACGTTTCGCCGCCTTCGAAATCGACCGGCACGAAGCGCAGCCAGGCCTGCTCGCGATACCCCAGCTCCATGAGCCGCTGACGTTTCCATGCCTGCGTGCCCGGCTTGTCCACTTCGTACACGTGCAGGCGCGAGGCGATTTCGGGGTGGCGCTGCGCGAACGTGTCGAGTCCCGCGCCGAGAATCGCGTACTGCCGCGCGAGCCCCTTCGCGGTCTGCTCGGCCACGAGGTCCTCGACAAACCGTGCCCGCCCGACGATCGAAGCACGATAGCCGCGCGTCCCTTCCGGGTGCATATCGGGCCGCTCGCGCCAGTTCGTTTCCGGCGCGGCGATCTGCATGCCGGTTTCGTCTTCGAGCACGTGGGGCGCATCGTCGACCTGGACGTGCAGCGCGCGCCACAGCGCGACGCGAATGGCGGTGCTGTCGGGAGCGGCGGGATGGCTGGCGGGCATGGTTCGGTCCTCTAGCGCGGGTTTCGTCGCACGATTATCGCGCGCCTGGCTCGCCGCCGTGCGTGCCGTAAATGTCGGCGCTCACCTGCCGCAGCGCCTCGATCATCACGCTCGCCGCCGGCGTGAGGAGGCCGTCCGCACGCGTGATGATGCCGAAGTCGTCCATCTGGCAATCCATCGGCACGGGCAGGATCGCGACCATGCCGTGCGCCGCGTAGTAGCGCGCCACGTCCTCGGTGAGCACGGCGATCATGTCGCTTTGCTCCAGCACGCGCGTGATGAACAGCAGCGCGGGCGTCTCGACCACGTTCGATGGGGGCGCGAGGCTCGCACGCTGGAACATCAGCTCGAAGCGGTGGCGCAGCACGCTGCCGACCGGCGGCACGACCCAGGTGGCGCGCGCGATGTCGGCGAGCGCAATCGGCCGGGCTTCGTCCTGCGCCGCCGCGAGCATGGGGTGCCCGGGGCGGACCACGGCGCACACGGGCTCGCCCGCGAGCGGCTCGTAACGCAACTGGAGCTTGTCGTGCTCGGCGGCAAGGCGGCCCAGCACCACGTCGAGCTTGTCTTGCGCCAGGTGTTCGAGCAGCACGTTGCTGGCGTCGATCTCCACGGAGACGCGCAGGTTCGCATGCGTGCGCTTGACCGCCGCAACGGCCGCCGGCAGCACGCGCACGCCCGGCGAGGTGATCGCGCCCACCGCCACGTGGCCCAGGCGCCCGGCCTTGAGCGCGCTCAGTTCCTCCTGCGCCTGGTCCAGGCTGCCGAGCACGGCGCGCGCGTGGCGGATCAGCGCGTCGCCGTATAGCGTGGGCCGCATGCCGCGCGGCATGCGCTCGAACAGCACCGCGCCGAGCATGTCCTCGAGCTCGCGCAGGAGCTTCGAGGCGGCGGGCTGCGTCATGTTCAGCGCCGCCGCCGCGCGGTGAATGTTGCCTTCCTCCGCCAGCGCCACGACGAGGAGCAGTTGCCGCGTTTTCAGCCGCGTGCGTACGTACCAGGGGCTCGTATCCAGCATGTCTCCGCCTGATTTCCCAAATAGTTTTAGGTGTTTATACTAATGCCGATTTCGATATCGGAAGCGTCCATTATTTCATTAGAAGGTTATCAGACTTCTCCCTAGACTGTCCCGAATCCATCGCTCTAAGCACTCGGCGAACTAACTCGCTCTACACAACGAACACGATGTCGGATACCAAACCCAAACTGCGCTCCCAAGAGTGGTTCGGCACCACGGACAAGAACGGCTTCATGTACCGAAGCTGGATGAAGAATCAAGGCATTCCCGATCACGAATTCGATGGTCGCCCGATCATCGGCATCTGCAACACCTGGTCGGAACTCACGCCCTGCAATGCGCATTTCCGCAAGCTCGCCGAGCACGTGAAGCGCGGCATTTATGAGGCGGGCGGCTTCCCGGTCGAGTTTCCGGTGTTCTCGAACGGCGAATCGAACCTGCGTCCCTCGGCCATGCTTACGCGAAATCTCGCCTCCATGGACGTGGAAGAGGCGATTCGCGGCAACCCCATCGACGCCGTCGTGCTGCTGTGCGGCTGTGACAAGACCACGCCCGCGCTGCTGATGGGCGCGGCGAGCGTGGACGTGCCCGCCATCGTCGTGACCGGCGGCCCGATGCTCAACGGCAAGCACGAAGGCCGTGACATCGGCTCCGGCACGGTCGTCTGGAGGTTGCACGAGGAACTGAAGGCGGGCGAGATCAACCTGCACCAGTTCCTTTCGGCCGAAGCGGGCATGTCGCGCTCGGCGGGCACCTGCAACACCATGGGCACCGCCTCGACGATGGCCTGCATGGCCGAATCGCTCGGCGTTTCGCTGCCGCACAACGCGGCGATTCCCGCCGTCGATTCGCGCCGCTACGTGCTCGCGCACATGTCGGGCATCCGCATCGTGCAGATGGCGCTGGAAGACCTGAAGCTCTCGAAGGTCCTCACGCGCGAAGCGTTCGAGAACGCCATTCGCACCAATGCGGCGATTGGCGGCTCGACCAACGCCGTGATTCACCTGAAGGCGATTGCCGGGCGCATCGGCGTCGATCTCGAACTGGAAGACTGGCAGCGCATTGGCCGCAACACGCCGACCATCGTCGATCTGCAGCCGTCGGGCCGCTTCCTGATGGAGGAGTTCTATTACGCGGGCGGCCTGCCGGCGGTGCTGCGCCGGCTCGGCGAAGCGAACCTCCTGCCGCATCCCAATGCGCTCACGGTCAACGGCAAGTCCATCTGGGACAACGTGCGCGAGGCGCCCAACTACAACGACGAAGTGATCCGTCCGCTCGACAACCCATTGATCGCAGACGGCGGCATCTGTATCCTGCGCGGCAATCTCGCGCCGCGCGGCGCCGTGCTCAAGCCTTCGGCGGCCACGCCCGAATTGCTCAAGCATCGAGGCCGCGCCGTGGTGTTCGAAAACTTCGACCACTACAAGGCGACGATCGCCGACGAGTCGCTCGATGTCGACAAGGACTCCATCCTCGTGATGAAGAACTGCGGCCCGCGCGGCTACCCCGGCATGGCCGAGGTCGGCAACATGGGCCTGCCGCCCAAGCTGCTGCGCCAGGGCGTGAAGGACATGGTGCGCATTTCCGATGCGCGCATGAGCGGCACGGCTTACGGCACGGTGGTCCTGCACGTGGCGCCCGAAGCGGCGGCGGGCGGGCCGCTCGCGGCGGTGCGCAACGGCGACTGGATCGAGCTGGACTGCGAATCGGGTCGCCTGCATCTGGACATCAGCGACGAGGAACTCGCGCGCCGTCTGAGCGATGTCGATCCGGCGGCCGCGCCCGGCGTGGCGGAGCAGCTGGGCAAGGGCGGCTATGCGCGCCTTTACGTCGATCATGTGCTGCAGGCCGACGAGGGTTGCGACCTCGACTTCCTCGTGGGCAAGCGCGGGGCGGCGGTGCCGCGGCATTCGCACTGAGCGGTTGATGCAATGAGTCAGGGCGCGCCGGCGCCCTGAGCGCGGCAAAAGAGAAGAAGCGAGCTTGGAGACACGATGACGAACCCGCAGGTGCTGCAACACGAAAGCCCCGCTGCACTGGCAAGCGCCAGCAGCGAGGAAAGGCACATCGTCGGCCATATCGCGCGCCGGCTGCTGCCTTTTCTCGCGCTGATCTACGTGGTGGCGTACGTCGATCGCACCGTGGTCGGCTTCGCGAAGCTGCACATGAACGCGGCCGTGGGCCTTTCCGACGCCGCCTACGGCCTGGGCGCAGGCCTCTTCTTCATCGGTTATTTCCTCTGCGAAGTGCCGAGCAATCTCGCACTTGCGCGCTTCGGCGCGCGCGTGTGGTTCGCGCGCATCCTCTTCACGTGGGGCGTGATCACGATGCTGATGGCGCTCGTGAGCGGCCCGAAGAGCTTCTACGCGCTGCGCTTCCTGCTGGGCGCGGCCGAAGCGGGTCTCTACCCCGGCATTCTGTATTTCCTCACGCAGTGGTTTCCCATGCGCCACCGCGCGCGCGTGATCGGCATGCTCGTGCTCGCGCAGCCCATCGCCGGCATCGTCACGGGCCCGATCGCGGGCGCGCTGCTCGAAACGCACGGCTTTTTCGGCATGTCGAACTGGCAGACGCTCTTCGTCGTGAGCGGCCTGCCCGCCGTGCTGCTGTGCATTCCCACGCTGCGTCTGTTGCCCGAATCGCCCGCGCACGCGCGCTGGCTCGACGACACCGAGCGCCGCTGGATCGCGCGCGAACTCGCCGCCGACCAGCGCGCCTACCAGCTCGACACGCATCGCAACCCGTTTAGCGCGCTCAAGGACCGCCGCGTGCTGCTGCTTGCGCTGCTGTTCCTGCCGTTTCCGCTGTGCATCTATGGTTTGTCGCTCTGGTTGCCTACCATTATCAAGGCGTTCGGCGTGAGCGATTCCACGGCGGGCCTGCTTTCCGCGGTGCCGTATCTGTTCGCGGTGGTGGGCCTGCTGATCGTGCCGCGCCATTCGGACAAGCATCGCGAACGCTACGGCCACATCGTCGTGGTCTCGGGCGTCGCGGCGCTGACGATGGCCGCGAGCGCGTGGTTTCACGCGCCGGCGCTGCAACTGCTGTTCATCTGCCTGACCGCTTTTTCGATCTACTCGATTCAGGCCGTGGTCTGGGCGCTGCCCGGCGAGTTCCTCACCGGCGCGAGCGCGGCCGTGGGGATCGCGACGATCAACTCGCTCGCGAACCTCGGCGGCTATCTCGGCCCCTATGGCATCGGGCTCATCAAGGACGCGACGGGCAGCCTGGCGGCCGGGCTTTACTTTCTCGCGGCCACGCTGGTGTTCGCGGTGCTCGTGACGTTCGCCGTGCGCGCGGTGCTGCGCAAGCCCGGGCGCGGCGCTGCAGAGCTGGCGAGCGAATCGTGAAGGCGCGGCCTGACACCCTTTCTCAAGCAGGACTGAAGACATGACTACGAGCCGTACGCCCCGCTTCCGGGGCATTTTCCCCGTCGTGCCGACCACGTTCACCGAAACGGGCGAACTGGATCTGGCAAGCCAGAAGCGCGCCGTCGATTTCATGATCGAGGCCGGTTCCGACGGCCTGTGCATTCTCGCGAACTTCTCGGAGCAGTTCTCGCTCTCCGACGACGAGCGCGAACTCATCACGCGCACCGTGCTCGAGCACGTGGCGGGCCGCGTGCCCGTGATCGTGACGACCACGCACTACGGCACGCCGGTTGCCGCCGCATGCAGCAAGCGCGCGCAGGAGCAGGGCGCGGCGATGGTGATGCTCATGCCGCCGTATCACGGCGCGACCTTCCGCGTGCCCGAGCAGCAGATTTACGACTTCTACGCGCGCGTGTCGGATGCGATCGACATTCCGATCATGATCCAGGACGCGCCCGCGAGCGGCACGGTGCTTTCCGCCGCGTTCCTCGCGCGTATGGCGCGCGAGATCGGGCAGGTCTCGTACTTCAAGATCGAAACCCCGGGCGCGGCAAACAAGCTGCGCGAGCTGATCAAGCTGGCGGGCGAGGCCGTCGAAGGCCCGTGGGACGGCGAAGAAGCCATTACGTTGCTCGCGGACCTGAACGCCGGCGCGACCGGCTCGATGACGGGCGGCGGCTTCCCGGACGGCATTCGCCCGATCATCGTCGCCCACCGCGAAGGCCGCGCCGACGACGCATTCGCGCTTTACCAGAAGTGGCTGCCGCTCATCAATCACGAGAACCGCCAGGCGGGCATGCTCGCCTGCAAGTCGCTGATGAAGGAAGGCGGCGTGATCGAGTGCGAACTGCCGCGCCACCCGCTGCCCGCGATGCATCCCGCGACGCGCGCCGAGCTGATCGATATTGCGCGCCGCCTCGATCCGCTCGTGCTGCGCTGGGGCAAGTAAATCATTCGTCATGCAGAATAAAAAATCTCCCTGAAAAGAAGGGGCGGAGATACGTCATGAAAGCGTCCTATACGTTGGGTATCGTCGGCGTCGGCAAGATTGCGCGCGACCAGCATCTGCCCGCCATCGCGGGCAATTCGGGCTTCGAACTCGTTGCGGGCGCGAGCCGCAACGCGCAGGTCGAGAACGTGCGCAACTACAAGGACATCGGTGCGCTGCTGGCCGCCGAGTCCGATCTCGACGCCGTCTCGCTGTGCGCGCCGCCGCAGGTGCGTTACGCGCAGGCGCGCGCCGCGCTCGAAGCGGGCAAGCACGTGATGCTCGAAAAGCCGCCCGGCGCGAGCGTGAGCGAAGTCGAGGCGCTGCGTGAACTCGCGCAAAAGCGCGGCCGCACGCTGTTCACCACGTGGCATTCGCGCTGCGCGAGCGCCGTCGAACCCGCGCGCGCGTGGCTCGCCGAGCGCACCATTCGCGCCGTGCACGTGCGCTGGAAGGAGGACGTACGCCGCTGGCATCCGGGTCAGCAGTGGATCTGGGAACCGGGCGGCCTCGGCGTGTTCGATCCGGGCATCAACGCGCTGTCGATCGTCACGCGCATCCTGCCGCGCGAAGTGCTGTTGCAGGGCGCGACGCTGCATGTGCCGAGCGATTGCTCGACGCCCATCGCGGCGGAACTCGATTGCATCGACACCGATGGCGTGCCCGTGCGCGCCGAGTTCGACTGGCGCCACGGTCCGGTCGAGCAATGGGAAATCGATGTGGAAACCACGGACGGCCTGCTCTCGATCGCGGAAGGCGGCAAGCGCCTCGCGATTGCGGGCGAGCCGGTCGCGCTCGACGCGGAACGGGAATATTCGGCGCTCTATGAGCGTTTTCACTGGTTGATCGCCCACGGCACCGACGACGTGGACGTGCGCCCGCTGCGCCTCGTGGCGGACGCGTTCCTGCTCGGCAGGCACGTCGAAGTCGAGGCCTTCGGCCACTAACGACGCTTCTTTCAAGCATTACACACGCAGCACACCACACCTGAGGAGACAGGAGCATGACCAGCAAGATTCGCCGTTTGACCCTTCGTGCCGCATTCGCGGCGATGTGCATTGCCCCGCTCGGCATGAACGTGGCGGCGCACGCCGACTCGCCCGTGAAGATCGGCTTCCTCGTGAAGATGCCGGAACAGGCATGGTTCATCAACGAGCAGAAGGCCGCCACGGCGCTCGGCCAGAAGGAGAACTTCTCGGTGGTGAACATCGGCACGCCGGACGGCGAGAAGGTGCTTGCCGCCATCGACAACCTCGGCGCGCAAGGCGCACAAGGCTTCGTGATCTGCGCGCCGGACGTGCGTCTCGGACCGGCCATCCAGGCGCGCGCCAAGCGCTACAACATGAAGTTCGTGACGGTGGACGACCAGCTCGTCGACTCGTCGGGCAAGCCGATCGCCAGCGTGCCGCACCTCGGCATGTCGGCGCTCAAGATCGGCAATCAGGTCGGTCAGGCGATCACCGACGAAATGAAGCGCCGCGGCTGGAAGCCGGAAGAAGTGGGTGCGCTGCGTATCACCGACTATGAACTGCCCACGGCGAAGCTGCGCACGGACGGCGCGACGCAATCGCTGCTGGCCGGCGGCTTCAAGAAGGAAAACATCTTCGACGCCCCGCAAAAGACCACCGACGACGAAGGCGGCTTCAATGCGGCGTCGCCGGTGCTCGCCCAGCATCCGAACATCAAGAAGTGGGTGGTGTTCGCGCTCAACGAAGAAAGCGTGCTGGGCGCCGTGCGCGCGACCGAACAGCTGCACATCCCGTCGGCTGACGTGATCGGCGTGGGCATCAACGGCGCAGGCGAAGCGTTCGCCGAGTTCCAGAAGAAGCAGCCTACGGGCTTCTACGGCACGATCGCCGTGAGCTCGACGAACCACGGCAAGGAAAGCGCCGAGAACCTCGTCGAGTGGATCCGCGACGGCAAGCAGCCGGCCGCCGACACGCAGACCACCGGCAAGCTGATGACGCGCGACAACTGGACGGCCGTGCGCAGCGAGCTGGGTATCTAAGCACTGCGTAGAAGACTGAGGCGAAGCAAAGGGCAGGGATGCAATGACTGAAACCATGACTGACGCGAACGTGCAGGCGAACGCGGTGAAGGGCGCTCAACAGGGGAATCGCGCGTATCTGGAGCTCGACGGCATTACCGTGAGCTTCCCGGGCGTGCGCGCGCTCGACCGCGTGGCGCTGGAAGTGCGTGCCGGCGAAGTGCACGGCTTGATGGGCGAGAACGGCGCGGGTAAATCCACGCTGCTCAAGGTGCTCTCGGGCGTGAACCAGCCGCAGGAAGGCACGCTCGAGCTGGGTGGCGTGGAGCACCGCTTCACGACCACCAAGGCGGCGCTCGAAGCGGGTATCGCGATCATCTATCAGGAACTGCATCTCGTGCCCGAGCTGACGGTGGCGGAAAACCTGATGCTCGGGCAGTTGCCCAACCGCCTCGGCGTGCTCGACGAAGGCACGCTCGTCAAGCGCGCGATGGATGAACTCAAGCGGCTTGGCGAGCGCATCGATCCGCGCATGCCGGTGAAAAACCTCTCCATCGGCCAGCGCCAGATGATCGAAATCGGCAAGGCGCTCATGCGCGACGCGCGCGTGATCGCCTTCGACGAACCGACCAGCTCGCTCTCGGCGCGCGAGACGGAGAACCTCTTTCGCATCATCAACGCACTGCGCGCGGATGGCCGCGCGATCATCTACGTCACGCACCGCATGGACGAGGTCTATGAGCTCTGCGACCGCGTGACGGTGTTCCGCGACGGCAAGCGCATCGAAACGTTCGACTCGGTGGCCGATCTCGACCGCAATCGCCTGATCGCGGCGATGGTGGGCCGCTCGATCGAGGACGTGTACGGCTATCGCCCGCGCCAGGCGGGAGACGTGCTGCTCGAAGCGAAGGGCCTGCTGGGGCCTGGACTGGCCGAGCCGGTGTCGTTCGCGGCGCGGCGCGGCGAGATCGTCGGCTTCTTCGGGCTCGTGGGCGCCGGGCGCTCGGAACTCATGAAGCTGATCTACGGCGCGACGCGCGCCAGCGCGGGCCACGTCGAACTCGACGGCAAGCGTGTCAATTTCGCAAGCCCGCGCGACGCCGTGCGCGCGGGCCTCGCGCTCTGCCCCGAGGACCGCAAGCAGGAAGGCATCGTGGCGATCGCCTCGGTGGCCGACAACCTCAACATCAGCGCGCGCCGCCACTTCAGCCCCGCGCGCTTCCTGCTCGATGCGCGGCGCGAGCGCGATCTCGCGCAGGACTACATCAAGAAGCTCGCGATCAAGACGCGCAACGGCGACACGGCCATCGGCACGCTTTCGGGCGGCAACCAGCAGAAGGTGATTCTGTCGCGCTGGCTCGCCGAACGCATCGAGGTGTTCCTGATGGACGAGCCCACGCGGGGCATCGACGTGGGCGCGCGCGCCGAGATCTACAACCTGCTGTACGAGCTCGCCGAAGCGGGCAAGACCGTGATCATGGTGTCGAGCGATCTGGCCGAGGTAATCGGCGTGTCGGACCGCATCATCGTCATGCGCGAAGGCCGGATCGCGGGCAGCCTGCCGAAGGCCGAAGCCTCGCCCGACGAACTGATCAAGATGGCGCTGCCGCGCTGAAATCCCTTTTGTAACGATGAACCAGAAATGAGTGAAGCCATGCAGCCACAGGGCACGCCTACCGTCAACGAAGCCGCCGCGCCGATTACCCCCCAGCGCGCGCGGGCCTGGGACATGATCAACAAATCGGGCATCGCGGTGGTGTTCGTGGTGCTGTTCGCGGTGCTATCCGCCACGGTGCCCGACTTCCTCACGACCCGCAACATTCAGGGCCTGCTGCTCTCCGTCACGCTGATCGGCTCGATCGCCGTCACGATGATGTTCGTGCTCGCACTCGGCGAGGTCGATCTTTCGGTCGCCTCGATCGTGGCGTTCGCGGGCGTGGTGGCCTCCACGGTCATCACGCAGTCGCATAGCGTGCTGCTCGGCATTACGGCGGGCGTGCTCGCGGGCGGCGCCGTGGGGCTCGTGAACGGCGTGCTGATCGCGCGCTTCAAGATCAACTCGCTGATCGCCACGCTCGCGATGATGGAAGCGGTGCGCGGCCTCGCGTTCCTCACCTCGAACGGCGACGCCGTGATGATCTCCGAAGAGCGCTTCTTCGATCTGGGCGGCGGCTCGTTCCTCGGCATCTCGTTCCCGATCTGGAGCAACATCATCGGCTTCGTGGTGTTCGGTTTCCTGCTCAAGAAGACGGTGTTCGGCAAGAACGTGCTCGCGGTGGGCGGCAATAGCGAAGCGGCGCGGCTGGCCGGCCTGCCGGTCACGCGCATCAAGATCACGGTGTTCGTGCTGCAAGGGCTCATTACGGGCTTTGCGGGCGTGATGCTGGCCTCGCGCATGAGCCTCGGCGACCCGAAGACCTCGGTGGGTCTCGAGCTCGGCGTGATCTCGGCCTGCGTGCTGGGCGGCGTGTCGCTCACGGGCGGCGTGGCGACGATCTCGGGCGTGCTGGTGGGCGTGCTCATCATGGGCTCGGTGCAGGACGCCATGAGCCTCATGAACGTGCCGACGTTCTATCAGTACCTGATTCGCGGCGGCATTCTGCTGCTCGCGGTGCTGTTCGACCAGTACCGCCGCAGCAAACGCGCAGTGTGAGGGAAGGGCACGTCGACGCGCCGCAATGCGCCGCTGGCGCGGCGGCGCGTCAGTAGTCGGCGGGCCTCAGGTTTCCAGCCCCGCCCCGCCCAGAATCGACTTGGCGTCGGCGCGCGCATTGTCGAGCTGCACGACGCTCGCCTGCCGTGCCGCAAGCGCGTCGCCGTGCTCGATCGCCGTGAGAATCGCCTTGTGGCGCGGCAACGAAAGCGCATGCGTGTTGGGATGGCGGCTCGTGAGCTTGATCGACTCGGAAAGCGCGAGCGAGAGCATGTTGCCGATGTACGCCAGCATGTTGTTGTGCGTGGCCGCCATGATCGCGCGGTGGAATTCCAGATCGGGCTCGAGCAGGTCGGCAGCGGTTTGCGCCTGCTCCATGCGCGCGTAGGCCGCGGTAATGCGGGCGCGGTCTTCGTCGTTCGCTGAAATCGCGGCGAGCGCGGCGGCGGCGGGCTCGATGATCTGCCGCACGGTCATGAGCGAGCGGAAGAACTCGCCTTCGGGAATGCTGTTGACGGTCCAGTACAGCACGTCGGGGTCGAGCATGTGCCATTCTTCGCGCGGCCGTACGACGCTGCCCACGCGCGGCTTCGAAACCACGAGGCCCTTGGCGACCAGCACGCGCGTGGCTTCGCGCAGCACGGGGCGGCTCACGCCGTAGGTTTCGCACAGCGTGGGTTCGGGCGGCAGGCGCTGCCCTGGGGCGAGCGTGCCGCCTACGATCTGCATGCCGAGCTCCTGCACGATGCGCGCGTGCATGCTCTTGCGTTTCTCTAGATTGCGGTAATCCATGATTGTCCGGCCGGGGGCTACCCGATCGGAGCGTCCCCCTGATTGTGGGAACCACTACGCGCTGGTGGCGCGCATGGCCCGATATTCCCGCCGCACGATATCCATCAGTTCAGCCACCGATGTATTGGCGCTGTGCTGCTCGTATGTCACGCGGCCTCGCTGCATCAACATGATGCGATCCGCAATATCGAGCGTCTGCGCATAGTTGTGCATGATCATGATAATCGATAGGCCGCCTTTTTCCTTCAAACGCATGATGAGATCGATGATCAGACCCGCTTCGCGCGCTCCCATCGCGGCGAGCGGCTCGTCGAGCAACAGGATCTTTGCGTTCGAATGCACGGCGCGCGCCACCGCGATCGCCTGGCGCTGACCGCCCGAAAGCCGCTCCACAGGCAGGTCCACGGAAGGCACGTGCACGCCGATGTCGTCGAGCAGCTGCGCCGCGCGCTGGCGCATCTGCTTGTGGTCGAGCAGTCTGAAGGGCCCGCGCCGCACGATCTCGCGGTTCAGGAACATGTTGTGGTAAATGCTCAGCGAATTGGCGAGCGCGAGGTCCTGATAAACGCATTCGATGCCGAGCGAGCGCGCATGGTCCACCGAGCGCAGCAGCGTTTCGCTGCCGTCGATCTGCAGCGTGCCGCTCGTTTGCTGGTGAAAACCCGTGAGGATTTTCACGAGCGTGGACTTGCCCGCGCCGTTGTCGCCGAGAATGCCGAGGATTTCGCCGCGGCCTAGCGTGAGCGACACGCCGTCGAGCGCCGTGACCGCACCGAAGCGCTTGACGATGTTGTCGCCCCGCACCGCGAGCGGCGCGTTGGCCGTGGCGGTCGCGCCGCCGGGGGAGGCTTGCGATTCGTCCATCATCGGCTCCCTTTGCGGCGCAGGCGCCCAACGTGGATGTTGAAGACCATGGCGGCGAGAATCGCGGCGCCGAGGATGATGTTGAAGGTGAACGCGTTGATGCCGATGAGCGTGAAGCCGTCGTTGAGAATGCCGAGCACCGCCGCGCCGATCAGGCCGCCCACGATCGTGCCCGAGCCGCCCGTGAGCGGCGTGCCGCCGATCACGGCCGAAGCCACGGCGAGGAACATGATCTGGTTGCCGCCCGCCTGCGGGTCGATCGAGGTGATGCGAAAGCCTTCCAGAATGCCGGTGAAGCCCGCGAGCACGGCGGCAATGATGAAGTTGCCGAGGCGCAGCCGGTTCACGTGAATACCGGCCTCGCTCGCGCCCAGCGGATTCGCGCCGGCCGCTTGCGTATGCAGGCCCCAGCGCGTGTGGCGCAGCAGCACGTGCATGGCAAACGCGATCACGATCGTCCAGAGGATCTCGCTATAGCCCCACGCGCCCATGAAGGCCGCGAATTCGGGCGAGCCCGGCGTCTGCACCGGCGTGCCGCGCGAAATGGTGAGCGTGATGCCGTTGATGAGGAAGAGCGTGCCGAGCGTCGTGACGAACGAGGGCAGGCGCAGCCACACGGTCACGGCCCCGTTCACGAAGCCGACGATACCCGCGGCCACGAGCCCCGCGATCACGGCGAGCCACATGGGCGCGCCCGCATCGTTGGCGAACACCATCATGAACGGCGCGAAGGCGAACACCATGCCCGCCGAGAGATCGATGTCGCCGCCGATCATCAGCATGATTTCGCCGAATGCGATGATCGCCACCGGCGCGATGAACTGCGAGAGGTTGACGAGACTCGCGTTGGTGAGCAGGAAATCCCGGTTGGAAAATTCGAAGTACGCCGCGAGGATCATTGCCACGAGCAGAATACGCAACTCGGGCGCCCACGCGGAGAGCCATTGCCCGCGCGGGCGGGCAGCAGCCCGCGCGGAGACTTCAGCCTTGCCAGTTTCGTTCACAGAGTTCATCACTCGTCGTTCGTTACGCGCTGTTTGTTAAGACTTGATCGCACCGCTCATCGGCACGATTTGCGGCTTGGTGGTCTTGCCTTCGAAACGCGTCGAGGTGTTCAGGTACGGCTCGACCGTTTCCTTCGTCACGAACTTCAGGCCCGTGTTGGTGTCGGCGGGGCCGACCAGACCGCCCGAGGCGAGTGTCACGAACGCCTGCATCACCGTGTAGAAGCCCTGCACGTACGGCTGCTGGTCGATCGTGAAGTCGAGATAGCCTTCGTGAATGAGCTGGACCGTGGTCGGCAGCAGGTCGAAGCCGCCGCCGTGCACGCCTTTCGAAGGCAGGTTGTTTTCCTTCATCACCTGCGCGACGCCCTGCGTGCTGCCCGCATCCACGGCGAACATGCCCTTCAGGTCCTGGTGGCCCAGGTAGAACGACTTGATCTTCGAAAGTTCTTCGTTGACGGTCGCGCCCGTGGCCACGGTCTGGATCTCGATCTTCTTGCCGGACTTCTTGATGGCGTCGCTCGCGCCGTCCAGACGCGGCTGGATATTGAGCTGGCCCGGGGTGGCGATGAACAGGCCGACGAGGCCGCTGTCGATCAGGCTCACGATGCGCTCGCCCATCTGGTAGCCCGAGAGATACAGGTCCTGGCCGATATAGGCGAGGCGCGGGTTCTTCTTGCCGCGCGGCGCGTCGGCGTTATAGGCGAACACCGGAATGCCCGCGTCGAGCGCCGCCTGAATGGGCTTGTCGAAGGCGGTGGGGTCGACGATCGGCACCGCGATCGCGTCGGCCTTCGCGGCGATGGCCGCGTTCACGGCACGCACCATTTCGCCCGCGTCGGACGTGGCCGAGCCGGTCCACTGGTAGTCCATGTTGAGCAGCGAGCATGCGTCCTGAATGCCGTATTGCGTTGGCACGAAGAACGGATTCGTGGTGACGTGATTGACGAACACGATCTTCCACTTCTTGTGCGAAGGAAAGCCCGATTCGGCGGCCTGCGCCGTGGAAATGAAGCCGCCGCCGCCCACCGCACCGAGCAGCGAAAGCGCCGCGCCCAGTCCCGCACCCTGCATCAGGCCGCGCCGGCCCGTGTCGATCAAGCTCTTACCGTCTTTTGCGTCATCCCGATCCTGCGCCATGTTTTCCTCCGGTCTTGTCATCGTGGTCGATGTAGGCGACTTTTCGTCGAAAAGCGTGCAGATACTGGCCAGTACCGGGGGAACGCGCGAGACATCCGCAGCGAACATGAGTTCGCCAGGCGCCGACGGTACCGCAAAAATCTTAGTGCAGCGTGATGAGGCCTCCTAATCCATGTATACCCCTAACTACTCCATAGGCCCTGCCGTGGCGAGGATCGTCCATGACAAGCGGCTTACGCACCGCCTTTCGCCTCCTGCATGTGCGGCGGCGGGCTGGCGAGCTTGGCCTGATCCATCGGCGCGGCGGCTTGCGGCCGCGTGGTGCGCGGCGCACCGCGTCCCGTGCCGGTGGACTTGCGGCGCGCGGCGTGGCGCTCGGTGGCGCGCTGCATGAGGCAGAACGCGCAGAGCAGCGCGCCGATCACGATACGCGTCCACCACGAGCTGAGCGTGCCGTCGAAGGTAATGAGCGTCTGGATCGTGCCCAGAATGCCCACACCGAACACCGAGCCGATCACATAGCCCACGCCGCCTGTGAGCAGCGTGCCGCCGATCACGGTCGCGGCGATAGCGTCGAGTTCCATCCCCTGCGCCTGCAGCCCGTAGCCCGAGAGCACGTAGAGCGTAAACACCACGCCGCCGAGCGCCGAGCAAAAGCCCGAGAGCGCGTACACGCCGATCTTGGTGCGCGCCACCGGCAGGCCCATGAGCAGCGCGGAGCGCTCGTTGCCGCCGATCGCATAGACGTTGCGCCCAAAGCGCGTGAAGTGCGCGATGACGATGCCCGCGGCGAGCATGGCGATGGCCGTGAGCGAACCCGTGGTGAGCGAGCCGCTGCCTACCGGAATGTTGAATTCGGAGAGCGCGTGGAAACCGGGGTCGTTGATCTGGATGGATTCGGTGGTGATGAGAAAGCAGGTGCCGCGCGCGAGGAACATGCCTGCGAGTGTGATGATGAAAGGCTGCAGCCGGAAGAAGTGGATCAGCGCACCCATTGCCGCGCCGTAGAGCGCGCCGCAGAGCAACACGAGCGGCACGACGACGAGCACGGGCCAGTGCAGCTTCTCGGTGCCCACGGCGCAGAGAATCGTCGTGAGCGCGACCACGGCGCCTACCGAAAGATCGATGCCGCCCGAGATGATCACGAATGTCATGCCGATGGCGACGATCAGCAGGAACGCGTTGTCGACCAGCAGCCCGAAGGCCACCTGAAGCGAGAAGAAGCCGGTGTACATGACCGAGCCGAAGCCGAACAGCACGGCAAACAGCACGACGGTCACGACGATGGGCAGCACGCGCGGATCGACGAAGCGGGTGGCGCCGCGCCGGCACGCTGCGAGCGTGTTCGAAAAGGACAGGGCAGGGCGGTTCATGCTCGGCTTCCCCCGAATGGGTGTATGGCGACTCAGGCGCGCGCGCGGCGCGCGAGCGCGATGCGTTTGAGTTGTTGAAAAGCGAAGGTGCGCGCGGCGGGCGACTGGATCAGGCACACCAGCAGCACGACCACGGCCTTCACGACGAGCGTGGCCTCGGGCGGCACGCCGATCGAATAGGTGGTGTAGGTGAGCGTCTGGATGATGAGCGCGCCGAGCACCGTGCCCGCGAGACTGAAGCGCCCGCCCAGCAGCGACGTGCCGCCGAGCGTCACGGCGAGGATGGCGTCGAGTTCGAGCAGCAGGCCCGCGTTATTGCCGTCGGCGCTGCGTACGTTCGAGCTGATGAGAATGCCCGCAATCGCGGCGGTCACGCCGCAGAACGCGTACGCGCCGAACACCACGGCTTGCGACGACAGGCCCGCAAGGCGCGCGGCCACCGGATTCACGCCGATCGAGCGGATGAACAGGCCGAGCGCCGTGCGGTTGACGATGAGGGCAGTGAGCACGGTCACGGCGAGCGCAATCCACACGGCGCACGGGATCAGCGCGAAATAGCCGCCGCCCGCGAACAGATAACCGGGCGCGCCGATGGGGATGATCTGGCCGCCCGTGAGCAGCTGCGCCACGCCGCGGCCCGCCACCATCAGGATGAGCGTGGCGATGATCGGCTGCATGCCGACGAACGCGACGAGCAGCCCGTTCCAGATGCCGGCGAGCAGGCCCACCGCGAGCGCCGCGCCGAACGCCAGGCCCACGCGCGAAGGATCGGCGGCGAGCACCGTGGCGGCCGCCGCACCCGCGATCGCCACGACGGCGCCCACGGAAATGTCGATGCCGCGCGTGGCGATCACGAGCGTCATGCCGAGCGACACCACGACGAGCGGCGCGGCGCGCATGAGGATGTCGATGGGCGCGCCGAACAGGTGGCCGCCCAGCATCGTGATCGAGAGGAAATTGCCGCGATGCACGACATCGACGACGAACAGCGCGATGAGCGTCACCGCGGGCCACACCAGCGGATGCCGGATGACGAGCGAAAGCCAGGCGGGCAGGGCGGGGCGCGTCATCGACGGTCTCCGGCAATGAGGTCGTAGACTTCGTGCTCCGAGCGCGCCGCGCCCGAAAGCTCGGCCACCTTGCGCCGGTCGCGCAGCACGGCGATGCGGTCGGAGACACGCACCACCTCGCTGATCTCCGACGAAATGAACAGGATGCCGAGGCCCTTTGCGCAGAGCGCGCGCACGCGGTCCATGATCTCGAACTTGGCGGCCACGTCGATGCCGCGCGTCGGTTCGTCGAGGATCAGCAAACGCGGTTTGGTCGCGAGCCAGCGCGCGAGCAGCACCTTCTGCTGGTTGCCGCCCGAAAGCAGGCCGATGGGCTGTTCGGCGTCGCGCGCCTTGATGCCGAGCTGCTCGATATATTCGTTGGCCAGTTCGCGCTGGCGCGAGCGCCGGATCATGCGCCACCAGCCGAGTTGCGCCTGCAGCGCCAGCACGATGTTTTCGCGGATCGACAGATCGGCGACGATGCCTTCCTTCTTGCGGTCTTCGGGGCAATAAGCCATGCCGTGGCGCACGGCGTCGCGTGGCGAAGAAAGCTTCACGGCCTTGCCGTTGATGTGCACCGTGCCCGCATCGGCCTTGTCCGCGCCGAACAGCAGGCGGGCGGTCTCCGTGCGGCCCGAGCCGAGCAGGCCAGCGAGGCCCAGAATCTGGCCGGGCTGTACTTCCAGATCGAGCGGATTGAGCACGCCGCGGCGCGCCACGCCTTGCGCCGCGAGATACGGCTCGGCGTTCGTCGCCACCGTCTCGCCGTGCGCCGCTTCGGCTTGCGTGAGCCGCTCGCCCGCGTTCTGCAGGCCTACCATCTTCGCGACCAGCGTTTGCACCGGTAGATCGACGGCGAGATATTCGCCCTCGCGCTCGCCGTTGCGCATCACCGTGATGCGATCGGAGATCGCGTAGGTCTGCTCCAGAAAATGCGTGACGAACAGGATCGCGATGCCCGACGCTTTCAGCTTGCGCAGCACCTCGAACAGGCGCGCGACTTCGCCTTCGTCGAGGCTCGAAGTCGGTTCGTCGAGAATGAGGATGCGCGCATCGACGGACACCGCGCGCGCAATCGCCACCATCTGCTGCATGGCGATGGGGTAGGTGTCGAGCGACTGCGTGACGTCGAGCGAAAGATTCAGTTCCGCGAGCGCTTCTTCCGCCCGGCGATGAATCGTTTTCCAGTCGATCAGGCCGAGGCCGCGCTTGCGCGGCTGGCGGCCCGCGAAAATGTTCTCCGCCACCGAGAGGTTCGGGCAGAGATTGACTTCCTGGTAGAGCGTCTGGATGCCGGCGGCCTCCGCCATCTGCGGCGTCGGGAAGTGCACCGCCTCGCCCGCGAGGCGTATTTCGCCCGCCTCGGGCTGGTGCACGCCGGTCAGCACGTTGATGAGCGTGGACTTGCCGGCGCCGTTCTGCCCCATCAGCGTATGGATTTCGCCGGGGTACAGACGAAAATCGACCCGGTCGAGCGCACGCACGCCGGGGAAGGTTCGGGTGAGACCGACGGTTTCGAGTATCGGGGAAACGCTCATGGGCAACCGTGAATGAGGCCAGAGCGCGCGGGGTGCTATGTAAACCCTTTAAATACTAAGGGTTACGAAGCACACCGCGCCGCTTGCAGCGAAGTTTAGTACTTGCGCGACGGGAGCACCTGCGCCGCCACGTCCTCCGGGAACACCGTTTCGTTCGTCACGATGCGCTTGGGCAATTGCTTGCCCGCCACGACGTCCTTCACGGCGCTCATGAGCTGCGGCCCGAGCAGCGGGCTGCACTCCACATCGACGTTCATCTTGCCGGCGATCATCGCCTGGAAGCCGCCCTTGGTGGCGTCGAACGACACGACACTGATGTCCTTGCCCGGCTTCATGCCGGCTTCTTCCATGGCCTGGATCGCGCCGAGCGCCATGTCGTCGTTATGCGCGTAGACGACGTTGATCTTGTTTCCATACGTCTTCGCGAACGCTTCCATGACCTGCTTGCCGCCGGCGAGCGTGAAGTCGCCGCTTTGCGACGCGATGATCTTGAACTTCGGATCGTTCTTGATCACTTCCATGAGGCCCGAGTGACGGTCGTTGGCCGGCGCGGAACCCACGGTGCCCTGCAGCTCGACGATATTGATCGGGCCGGGGTTGTCCTTGTAGTGATCCTCGAGCCACTTGCCCGCGCGGCGGCCTTCTTCCATGAAGTCCGAACCGATCATCGTCACGTAGAGCGACTGGTCCTTCACGTCGATGTTGCGGTCCGTGAGGATCACGGGAATCCTGGCGCGCTTGGCTTCCTGCAGCACCGGCTCCCAGCCCGATTCCACCACGGGCGAGAACGCGATCACGTCCACCTTCTGGGCGATATACGAGCGGATCGCCTTGATCTGGTTTTCCTGCTTCTGCTGGGCGTCCGAGAACTTGAGGTTGATGCCGGCGTCTTTCGCGGCCTGTTTGACCGACACCGTGTTGGCCGTGCGCCAGGCGCTTTCCGCGCCGACCTGCGCAAAACCTAGCGTGATCTGCTTGTCTTCGGCGTGGGCGACACCCGCCGCCAACGAGAAAGCGGCCGCCGCAGCGACCAACCCGCTTACCATGCGTGTTGCCAGTTTCATGCGTGTCTCCGATGTAGCTCTGCGCGTTGTATTTCTTTAATTCATGGCGCTACACCCGCGTCCATCACGGCCGGACAGTATCACGAGAAGTATCGCGCCATCCCTGGCCTCCGGTTATATCCTCTCGGTATACCGTTAGCCGCCCCTGCTGACCACAATAGACAAACTATATGCAACGGCCGGAACGGATTCGATTAGCGTTTTCCCGATAATCGCAGTCCATATAGTCATGCTATTTATAGGACTTTCTCACTAAGTGGGCAAAGCCATGAACACCCGTAAGCCCAAGCTTCGCTCGGCCGCGTGGTTCGGCACCACGGATAAAAACGGCTTCATGTACCGGAGCTGGATGAAGAACCAGGGAATACCGGATCACGAGTTCGCCGGCAAGCCGATTATCGGCATTTGCAATACGTGGTCGGAACTCACGCCCTGTAACGCGCATTTTCGCAAGCTCGCCGAGCACGTCAAACGAGGCATCTACGAAGCCGGCGGATTTCCTGTCGAGTTTCCCGTGTTCTCGAACGGCGAGTCGAACCTGCGGCCCACGGCCATGTTCACGCGCAACCTCGCTTCGATGGATGTTGAGGAATCCATACGAGGCAATCCGGTCGATGCCGTCGTGCTGCTGGTGGGCTGCGACAAGACCACGCCCGCACTGCTGATGGGCGCGGCCAGTTGCGACGTGCCTGCGATTGCCGTGACCGGCGGCCCGATGCTCAACGGCAAGCACGAAGGGCGCGATATCGGTTCGGGCACGGTGGTGTGGCAACTGAGCGAGCAGGTGAAGGCGGGCAAGATTTCGATCCACGAGTTCATGTCGGCGGAGTCGGGCATGTCGCGCTCGGCGGGCACCTGCAACACCATGGGCACGGCTTCGACCATGGCGTGCATGGCCGAAGCGCTGGGCGTCACGCTGCCGCACAACGCGGCGATTCCGGCCGTGGACGCGCGCCGCTACGTGCTCGCGCATATGTCGGGCATGCGCATCGTGGAGATGGCGCTCGAAGACCTGCGCCTCTCGAAGCTGCTTACGCGCGCGGCGTTCGAGAACGCCATCCGCACGAACGCGGCGATCGGCGGCTCGACCAATGCGGCGATCCACCTGAAGGCGATCGCGGGACGCATCGGCGTGCCGCTCGAACTCGACGACTGGACGCGCATCGGACGAGGCACGCCGACCCTCGTCGACCTGCAGCCTTCGGGCCGTTTCCTGATGGAGGAGTTCTATTACGCGGGCGGCTTGCCCGCCGTGCTGCGGCGCCTCGGCGAAGCGAACCTGCTGCCGCATCCCGATGCGCTCACGGCCAACGGCAAGACGCTGTGGGAAAACGTGCGCGAAGCGCCCATTCACAATGCCGAAGTCATTCGCCCGCTCGACAATCCGCTCGTGAAAGACGGCGCGCTGTGCGTGCTGCGCGGCAATCTCGCGCCGAATGGGGCGGTGCTGAAGCCGTCGGCGGCCACGCAGAAGCTGTTGAAACATCGCGGCCCCGCCGTGGTGTTCGAAAACTTCGACGACTACAAGGCGCGCATTGGCGACCCCGGTCTCGACGTCACGGCCGATTCCGTGCTCGTCATGAAGAACTGCGGGCCCAAGGGATATCCGGGCATGGCCGAGGTGGGCAACATGGGCCTGCCGCCCAAGCTGCTTGCGCAAGGCGTGACCGACATGGTGCGTGTGTCGGATGCGCGTATGAGCGGTACTGCGTATGGCACGGTGGTGCTGCACGTGGCGCCTGAAGCGCGCGCGGGCGGCCCGCTCGCGATCGTGCGCGACGGCGACTGGATCGAGCTGGACTGCGAGAAGGGCGTGCTGCGCGTGGATATCAGCGACGAGGCGATCGTCGCGCGACTCGACGAGTGGGCCGCGAACCAGCAGCCCATTCCCGCCGATCGCAGCGGGTATCGCAAGCTTTATGTCGAGCACGTGTTGCAGGCCGACGAGGGCTGCGACTTCGACTTCCTGGTGGGCTGCCGCGGCTCGGACGTGCCGAGCCACTCGCATTGAGATTCGGAATCCGTATCAAAGCGCGCGGCGCAGGCAAACGTAACCCTTAAGCTGCCTTCGGCGCGCGCTCGTCGGCGCCGAGGCAGTTCAGGCCCATGAGCGTCGCCTCGACGGCTTCGTCGAGCGGCGTATGCGGCTCGTGCCCGAGTTCGCGGACGAGGCGGGCGTTGTCGAGCTGCAACGGCTCGCTCCACAAATAGCGCATCTCCATCAGTTCGCGCAGCGTCGTCACGAACGGCGAGATCGCGCGCATGAAGGCCCAGGCGAAGGGCTTGCTTTGCGGCTTCAGACCGTGGCGCCGGGCGACGCGGCAGATCGCTTCGACGAACTGCGAGCCATCGGCATCCCAGTGGCCGGCCATGTGGAACACCGCGAACGCGGGCAGCGTGTCGCGCCGTTCGATCAGCTCGAGCATCGTGCGCGCGACGTCGGGCACGTACGACCACGCGTGGCCCACGCCGCGCGTCCCCGGCTGGCGCACGACCTGCACCGGCTCGTCACGCTTCACGATCCCTTGCGCAAACCAGCTGTTGCCCACGTGCGGCCCGAAAAAGTCGCCCGCGCGCACGACGATCGAGCGCACGCCATACTCGCTCGCGGCCCGCATGCGCCGCTCCAGTTCCACGCGAATCGCGCCCTTGCGCGTGAGCGGCTTTTGGGGCGAATCTTCACGCAGCACCGGGAAGCTGTCGGGCCCGAAGTTGTAGACGGTGCCCGGCAGCACGACGGTCGCGCCCACGGCGGCCGCGGCGGCGAGCGTGTTGTCGATCATCGGCAGCACGACCTGCGCCCAGCGCCGGTAGCCCGGCGGGTTGACGGCGTGCACGATCACCGCGCAACCCCGCGCCGCGCGTACCACCGCCTCGCGCGAGAGCACGTCGCCGTCGAGCCATTCGATGGCGCCGGCCGCCGCCGCGCCCGGCGCACCGCCGCGCCGCAGCGCGCGGACTTGCCAGCCGGCGTCGAGCAACTGGCGCGCGACTTCGCTGCCGATTCCGCCGCTTGCGCCGAGTACGAGTGCGCGGTTCTGTCGATTGATGGGGGTGGCGTTCATGCGGGTTCTCCTGACGGGTGAGCTGTGATGAGGGGCATTCTGCGCCGCTTGCCGTCAATAGAAAATTGGCGAAAATAGACCATGAGCTATACATTTATGCATAGCCTGCGATCTGAATTGGGGACGAAGTATGGCCGACAAGGAACCGAACTGGGAGTGGTACCGGAGCTTTCTGCAGGTCCTGGAAAGCGGCTCGCTCTCGGCGGCCGCCCGCGCGCTGGGCATCACGCAGCCGACCGTTGGGCGCCACATCGAAAGTCTGGAGGCGGCGCTGGGACTCACGCTGTTTACGCGCTCGTCCGATGGGTTCTCGCCGACCGAGGCGGCCAATGAGTTGAGGCCGTATGCCGTCGGTCTTGCGATGACGACGGCAGCCTTGCGCCGCGCGGCGAGCAGTCACGGCTCGGGCGTGCGCGGGACCGTGCGTTTGACGGCGAGCGAAGTCATCGGCGTCGAGGTCTTGCCGCCGATCCTGGCAGGCCTGCGCCACGACTATCCGGAACTGAGGATCGAACTCGTGCTGTCAAACAGGGCGGACGACCTGCTGCGACGTGAAGCGGACATTGCAATACGCATGTTCCGGCCAGTGCAAGAGGCGCTGATCGCCAAGCGTGTTGGCGCGATCGACGTCGGGCTGCATGCCCACGAACGATATCTGGCGCTTCATGGCGTGCCGAAGTCGATGAAAGAGTTGCCGCGCCATTCGCTCATCGGCTTCGATCACGAGAACGCGTTCATTCGCTCGGTTCAGCCCAGGTTCGCCGCCTACAGTCGCAATAACTTTGCATTTCGCGCCGACAGCGATCTTGCGCAGCTGGGCGCGATACGCGCTGGCTTCGGCATCGGCGGGTGCCAGGCGCCGTTGGCGGCCAGAGACCCGAAGCTGGTTCGCGTCCTGCCCGACGAGTTCTCGCTGAGTCTGGATACGTGGGTGGCCATGCACGAGGATTTGCGCACGAGCGCGCGCTGCACGGTAACGTTTGCGGCGCTGGCGTCGGGGCTTGGTGCCTATATACAAGGACAAGGCGCGTAACAACTGCCTCAACGCGGCGCACGGCCTGCCCGCGCAAACGAAGCGAGCATCGTCGCGAGTTCCTGTGCGGCAGGCGTGAGCGGCACGGCCGCGCGCTGCAGCAAACAGACCTGCTGCGCCGCCGGCCGCTCGGCGATTCTGATGCGCGTGAGCCGCTCGGCAAACGGGCCGCGCGTGGCGACCACCGACGACTCCAGCGCGAGGCAATCCGTCTCGCTGACCCAATGCAGCGTTTCGAACAGCCCCTCCACCGTTGCGACGATGCGCGGCGCCGGCAGGCCGTGGTCGGTGAAGAACGTCGTGAGCCGGCTCGAAGCGAAGGCGTCCGCAATATTGGGCGAGCGCGTCGCGAGCCAGTGGCAGTGCGTGAGCGAGCGCAGGGTGCGCGCCCCCGCCTTCGGATGGTCGCGGCGGCAGACGACGACCGGGTCGGACGGGTAAAGCTCCGTGACCGAGAGATCGGTCGTATCGGTCTGGTCCGAAACGAGGGCGAGCGCGAAATCGAGCGTGCCTTCGCGTATCCACGAAATCATCATGCGCGAGGTTCCCGTGCGCAGGCGCAGCGCCACGCGCGGAAACCGCGTGCTGTACTGCCCGAGCACGGGCACGAGCGCGTCCATGAGCGGATCGGTCGTCAGGCCGAACGCGACTTCGCCCGCGTAATCGCCGCGCAGTTGCTGCGCCTCTTCGCTCGCACGCTCGCACTCGCCGAGAATCGATGCCGCGCGCACCAGCATGCGCTGCCCGAGCGCCGTGAGCGTCACGCCGCGATTCGTGCGTGTGAGCAGCGGGCCGCCCAGTTCGACTTCGAGATTCTGCAACTGCTGCGTCACGCCGCTCTGCGCCACGCCGAGCGCGCGCGAGGCCGCCCGCACACTGCCACGCTGGGCGACGGCGACGAAGACGCGCAACTGGGAGAGCGTGAGACTCATGGGCGACGACTGGCTGTGATCGGTATGAGTGATCATGATAGACGAATTCGAGCTTTTCCCGAACGCAGCGTCGTCCTACCATCGGTCGGCAGGAGACCCCCACGTTCACTGATCGCTCATCATGAAAAAAATCCCGTCGATCCTTCTTTCGCTCGCGCTGGCCCTGAGCAGCAATGCCTTCGCGCGCGAGGGCGACATCGTGCGCCTCGGCATCGATCCGACCTATCCGCCCATGGACGCCAAGGCGCCCGACGGCTCGCTCAAAGGCTTCGACGTCGATCTCGGCAACGAGATCTGCCGCCGGATTCACGCGCGTTGCCAGTGGGTCGAGCTGGAGTTCTCGGGCATGATTCCGGCGCTGCAGGCGCGCAAGATCGACGCGATCATGTCGTCGATGGCGATCACCGCGAAGCGCGAACAGCAAATCCTCTTCACGTCGAAGCTGTTCCAGTTCAAATCGCGGCTCGTCGCGCGCAAGGGCGCCCCGTTCGGCGCCACCGCGCAGTCGCTGGCCGGCAAGTCGGTCGGCGTGCAGGCGGGCACGCAGTTCGAGACCTATGCGCTCGCGAACTGGGCGCCGGCGGGCGTGCACGTCGTCACCTACAAAAGCCAGGACGAAGTGTTCGCCGACCTCGTCAACGGGCGGCTCGACGCCGCGCTGCTGGGCTACGTCGAAGCGGATTACGGCTTCCTGCGCACGCCGCAAGGCGACGGCTTCGCGTTTGCCGGCGGCCCGCTCTCGATGGGCGACCGCGGCACGGGCATCGGCATGCGCAAGGACGAAACCGCGCTGCAGGCGCAGATGAACGACGCGATCGCGTCCATGCTCAAGGACGGCACCTACGCGCAGATCGCGCATCGCTATTTCGACTTCGATCCGTACGGAAACTGAGCGGCAACTGAGCCGCCGCACACATTTTTGAAACCGCACTGAATTCATGAACCCGCAATCGATTCCGCTCCTGAGCGCCACGCCGGGCACACACCGCGAACTGACCAGCTTCCATTTCGGCCCCGCGGATGCGCCCCAGAAGGTCTATATCCAGGCGTCGCTGCACGCCGACGAAACGCCCGCCATGCTGACGGCCGTGCTGTTGCGCACGCAACTGGCGGAACTCGAGGCGCAAGGCGCGCTCGCCGCGCAGGTAGTGCTCGTACCGCTCGCCAATCCCGTGGGCCTGAACCAGCACGTGCTCGGCCAGTTCGTCGGCCGCTTCGATCTCGCGAGCGGCAGGAACTTCAACCGCCATTTCCACGCGTTTCCGAAGCTGCTCGCGCGCGCGAAAGAGATGCTCGGCGCGGACGTCGAGCGCAACCGCGAGCTGATCCGGCAGTTGATGCGCGAAGCGCTCGACGCGCAGGGGCCGCTCACGGAATTCGATTCGCTCCAGCTGGCGCTGCTCAGGCTCTCGCACGACGCCGATCTCATCATCGACCTGCATTGCTCGCTCGAGGCGGTCATGCACGTGTACACGAGCGAGGCCGGCTGGCCCGATGTCGAGCCGCTCGCGCGCTACCTCGGCTCGCGCGCGCAACTGCTCGCCACCGATTCGGGCGCGCAGGCGTTCGACGAGGCGCATAGCCTGCTGTGGTGGCAACTGCGTCAACAGATGCCGGCCACGCAGCCCGTGCCCGCCGGACCTACCGCGGTGACGATCGAGTGCCGCGGCCAGCGCGACGTGTCGTGGGAAAGCGCGCAGCAGGACGCCGACGCGCTGATCGATTATCTGCGCTGGCGCGGTGCGCTCACCGGCGGCGACGTGAAGCCGCTGCCGGAGCTGCTGATGCCAGCCACGCCGCTCGCCGGCAGCGCGCAATTCTATGCGCCGTGCAGCGGCATTCTCGTGCACCGCGCGCAAATCGGCGCGTGGATCCGCGAAAACGACCCGCTCTTCGACATCGTCGATCCGATGACGGGCGCAACGACGACGGTGAAGAGCACCGCGGAAGGTGTTTTCTATATGCGCAGGGCGATTCGCTTCGTCACGGCCGGCGCGCCGCTCGGCCGCGTCACGGGCACGCGGCCGATACGCAGCGGCGTGCTGCTGGGGGCTTGAGGGGCGGGTGTCGCGTCAGGCGTGGCGCGCTTTGTCCATCGGCACGATCACGCGCACCCAGAGGCCGCCCTCGGGATGATTGCCGATCTTGAGCTTCGCGTTGCACAGGCGCGCGAGCCGCCGCACGATCGACAGGCCCATGCCCCAATGCGAGTCGAGCCGCAGGCTCGCGGCGCGCGAGGCGGGCAACGGCGACGCCGGCGCGCCACCCTCGGGCAGACTCGCGGCTACGCCTTCGCCGTGATCCCGCACGCTCAAGGTCCACGAGCGCGGCCCGCGCGCCGTGCAGATCTCGATGGGCGGCATGCCGTGCGCCTGGGCGTTGCCCACGAGATTGTCGACGAGCCGCACGAGCGCGGAGCGCGGCAGCGCAAACGCCTCGCCGGCGTCCAGCCGCAGCACGATGCTCGCGTCCGCGTTCGCGCCGTAGACGAAGCGGTCCTTCAGATACGCGTCCACGTTCACGGGCGCATGATTCGCGCCGCCCTGGCCGGTCGCGTCGACGAACTGGCGCGCGAGGTCCTGGAAGAGGTCGATGTCCTCGACGAGCGCCACGCGCAAGTTCCAGCGCGTGACGTTCATGGCATAGGCGCGCAACCGCGCCACCCGCGATTCCGTCTGCCGCAGGAAAACGGCGAAGGTAGCCGACTGGTCTTCGACTGCGCCGGTGCGGCGGCACAACAGATCGCCGATCGCGCGGGCGAGGTCATGCAGCTTGCGCGGGCAGTCCACGAGCGCGAGCGCGGGTGCCGGGCCGTCGCCGCTCGACGCGACGCGCAAAGTGGCGATCATGGCGAGCAGATCGTGGCGCACCGTCCGCAGCCACCAGGCGCGCAATGCGAACAGCAGCACGCCGAGCGCCAGCATGAGCGCCGCGAATCGCGCATCGAACCAGCGGGCGGCCATCTTCAGGCGCGTGACGCCGGACGAACAGGCTTCACGCAGATAGGCGGCGTTCGAGGCCGTCCCGGCAGGCGGCGCCCAGATGGCATCGCGCAGATGGGGCGCCACCTCGGGGCCGAGATTGACGATGTCCGGCTTGATCGAGACCAGTGGGGCGATCCCACGGATGCTCGCACCTTGCGCGGCCAGCTCCAGTTCCAGTTCGGCGTCCTGCTGCTGGGCGGCCTGCGGCGCGGAAGCCGGTTCGAATGCCGTGTCGCCGAAATAGAGCAGCGATTCCGCATCGAGATATCGAAAACCGACTTGCACCAGCATCAACGACGCCATCCACAGCAGGAATATCCGGGCAAACAAAACAATCACCTTTCTTTTTTTGACATCGAAGTTTGACTTGCGCCCGCGGGCGCACGGTTGAAACAGCCGCAAATCGGGCTATGACCGGCATTGTCCGCGAAGTGCACGATTTTCTATTCGTGGAAAAGCGCCGGAATTTGCGCCGTTTTTTCCGGTTGAGCGATGCTGGCGGCCTCGCGTTGTGCAGTATTTGGGAGAAGGGGCGGCCGTTGTATCCGTCCGTCGCACGGGCGCTCCGTGGCCTTTGCCGCTGGCGATAGCGAGAGCCTTCGGAGTCCTTGGTAAAATCGTCGGACACCCGAAAGCTCACGCGTGCGGCATTGCGGCATTGCGTCAGGCGGGCTGACGCAGCGTCCTGAAGGTCGCGCGAACTTCTTCCGTGAACGCGGCAGGCTGCTCCCATGCGGCGAAATGGCCGCCTTTCGGAAGTCGATTGTAGTGAACCAGCCTGGGGTAGGCGCGTTCTGTCCAGCTCTTCGGCGCGGCGTAGATTTCGTCCGGGAAGACGCTCACGCCAACCGGCAGCTCCACATGCTTGGGCTCGAAAAAGTTGAGCTTGTTTTCCCAATACAGGCGCGCGGAGGAGACCGCCGTCTTCGTCAGCCAGTAGAGCGTGACGTTGTCGAGCACGTCGTCCTTCGTCAGGCCTTCGGGCTGGCCCGCGAACACGCGCGCGATCATCGCCTGACCGCTCGCGTCGTGGTCGAGCATCCATGCAGCGAGGCCGACTGGCGAATCCTGGATGGCGTAGAGCGTTTGCGGGCGGTTCGCCATTTCGAGCGCGTAGCCCAGACCATGCTTGTAAAAGTAATCGAGCTGGTCGTACGCGTGCTGCTCTTCCGGCGAAAGCCCGGCCGGCGGCGGCGTGCCGTCCTTGAGCGACTTGGCGACGGCGTCGGGCACGGTCGCGGGCATGTTGGTGTGAATGCCCGCGAGTCCTGCCGGCTTGAGCAGCGCGAGCTGTTCCGTCACGGCATTGCCCCAGTCGCCCCCTTGCGCGGCGTAGCGCTTGTAGCCGAGCCGGTCCATCAGCACGACCCAGGCGCGAGCGACACGCTGGGGGTCCCAACCGGTCTTCGTCGGCTTGCCCGAGAAACCGTAGCCCGGCAGCGAGGGAATGACGACGTGGAATGCATCGGATGCGCTCCCGCCATGCGCGGTCGGGTTGGTCAGCGGTTCGATGATCTTCAGCTGCTCGATGATCGAGCCGGGCCAGCCGTGCGTGACGATGATCGGCAGCGCGTTCTCGTGCTTCGAGCGCACGTGGATGAAGTGGATATCGAGCCCGTCGATTTCCGTGACGTATTGCGGCAGCGAGTTGAGCCTCGCCTCCACCTTGCGCCAGTCGTAGTCGTTGGCCCAGTAGCTGGCGAGCCGTTGCATGGTCGCGAGTTGCACGCCTTGCGAGGCGTCGTCGACCGTTTCGCGCTCGGGCCATTGCGTCGCGACGATACGGCGCCGCAGATCGGTCAGCGCCGCTTCCGGCACCTGCACGCGCAGCGGACGAATCGAAGACGGATCGCCGGCGGCAATCTGCGTGAGTCCGCCGGCCGACGGCTTCGATTCAGCGAAGGCGAAACGGCTCATTGCGGCGCCGGCAAGCGTGACGGCAGCGGCGCCGATGAAACGCCGGCGCGAAAGCGGGGTGGGACGAAGATCGTTTGACATATCAATTCCTGATGGTGACGTTGGACCGTGGCGAGCAGGACGCATTGGACGTGCGTATGCCTTCCTTTAACCACGGTATTTGTCGTAGTCCTGACTATTGATGATCGAAGCCGGTCCGCAAAAAACGTGGGCGCGGCTGCGACGGCTATTCGGTGTCGAGTGAACGAATCAGATTGGCGCGCAGGTTCACGATCGCCTTTTGCAGTTTCATGAATTCGTCATGGCCCAGTCCGGTCGCGTCGGTGAGATCCGCGGCTTTCAGGCTCTTTTCGCGCAGCTTCCGGCCGCTCGCGGTCAGGCTCACACGCACCTGGCGCTCATCCTCCGGATCGCGCCGCCGTTGCACATACCCCATCGCTTCGAGCTTTTTCAGCATCGGCGTCAGCGTGTTGGATTCGAGAAAGAGTTTCTCGCCCAGGCCGCTCACTGTCTGGTTGTCTTGCTCCCAGAGCGCGATGATCGCGATGTACTGCGGATAGGTCAGCCCGAGTTCATCCAGGATCGGCTTGTACGCCTTGCCGAACGCCAGATTGGTCGAGTAGACCGCGAAGCAAAGGTAGTCTGCGAGCGGCGCGGGCGTGGCGCCCTGCGCCGGGTGGTCCGTCGATTTCATGGTCATCCTCTTCAGGCAAAGGCCTCAATGGCTCGCAAACTTGAATAAATCGCTTGCGATTATATCGTAGGCCGACACCGGTTCCGCCGTACATCGCCATCGCAATGCCCGGCGAAACAGCCACGACGCGGTGGCGCAATCAATGGTGGGCGAAGAGGCTGTTTCGCTCCATCGAGACGCGGCTGCCCGCGGCTGAGGTGGCGTCGGCCATGCCGCCGTATGCCGTCGCGGCGGTGCCGCTTTCGGCGCGCTCGGCCGCGAGCGTTTGCACGCTCTGGCCGCGTTGCGATGCCGGTGCGCCGACTTCGGGCCGATAGGACGGGGCCGGGCCGTAGCCGCTGGCGAATGCGGGGGCGGCTGCGCCGATAGAAAGGGCGATGAGGAGCTTGGCGATGAATTGGGTCTTCATGATGGGATCTCGCTAGGTCAATGTGAATTGCAGTGAATTTGGGTGAAAGCGTGAATTGCGGTTGCCGGTTACGCGGTGACGACGGTGAGGCTCACGTCGATGTTGCCGTGCACGGCCTTCGAGTACGGGCAGATCTGATGGGCGCTGCGTGCGATGGCCTCGGCCACGTTTTGCTCGATGCCCGGCAGCGTGACCGTGAAGTGCGCGCCCAGGAACCAGGCGGCGCCGGTCTGGCCGACGTCGACCTGAATGTCGACCGAAGCGTCCTCCGGCAGGGCGACCTTCTTCAGCGAGGCCGCGATGGCGAGCGCGGAGATGTAGCAGGCCGACCATGCGCCGGCGAACAGTTGCTCGGCGCGCGGATGCGGTTCGGTCGCGACGATGTCGAGGGTTTCGCCGCTTGAAGACGTCAGTTCGAGGTCGACGACGCCGAATTCACCGCGTTGGGCCGCGGGGTCGTGATTGATGGTGGTGTGGGTGTTGCCCGAGAACAGCACTTTGTCGATCGTTGCCATGTTGCACTCCTTGATGGATTTCAGGTTTGGGTCATATGCGTCGCATAAGATCGAATCGCATGCGATGCATAATGGATGAGAAATTCCCCCTTGTCAAGCGCATAAGATTAAATCGCATACGAGTTATTTGAGCATGCTTCGCAGGGGCGATCGGACGTAAGGACGTTATCTATCGTTTCGCGTGGGAATTCGTGATCGAGACCTGTTTGCCGGCACTCGCGGGAGTGCCGGCATGGCCGGCGGAGCGGCCTCGGGCGTTCGCGAGCCGTTACGCAGCCAGTTCGATGGTCGGCTCGCAAACGATGGGGAAGTTGACCGAATTGGCGATATAGCACTGCTCGTGCGCCGCGTGATGCAGCCGCTCGGCGAGGCTGCGGTTATCGCTCGCGCGGATCGTCACGTGCGGGCGCAGCACGATCTTCGTGAAGGCGCCGCGCTGCGGCGTATCGGCCATCGTGCCTTCGGCCTCGTCTTCGTAGGCGAGCACCGCGATGCCCGCCTCGGCGCACAGGTGCAGATACCAGAGCTTGTGGCACGCCGAAGCCGAAGCCACCAGCAGATCCTCGGGGTTCCAGCGTGAGCCGTCGCCGCGAAAGGCCGGATCCGACGAGCCCGGAATGTCCGGCTTGCCGTTCGCGCGGATCACGTGATCGCGGTCGTAGTCGCGATAGCCCGAGGTGCCGCTGCCGCGATTGCCCGTCCATTGCACCGAAACGCGGTAGGTGTGTTCGCCATGCGCCATGCTGACTCTCCGTCCGTTCGAAAAGGGGGTACGTCATTATGAACGCATTCGGCATTTTGGTATACCATTATGCCGAAATGGCTCAGATGAGAACCGGACGCGAACCGGACATGACACGCATGGAAACAAAATTCGACTCCACGGCGGACGCGGTTGCGTCCGGCTTGCGCGACCTGATCGTCAGCGGCGAACTGGGCGGCGGCGAGCGCCTCGTCGAGCGCGATCTCGCGGAGCGTTTCGAGGTGAGCCGCATTCCGCTGCGCGAAGCGATCCAGCGGCTCGCGCGCGAGGGGCTCGTCGAGATTTTCCGCAATCGCGGCGCGGTCGTGCGCCTGCTCACGGTGCAGGACGTGGAAGAAATCTACGGCCTGCGCGCGCTGCTCGAAGGCGACGCGATCTTTCACGGCGTCAAGCGCCTCGACGCCGAAACGCTCGCCCGCGCGGAACTCGTACACCGGCTGCTGGGCGAGGCGCTCACCACGCAGAAGCAGGGCGAACTCAACCGCGAGTTTCACGAACTGCTTTACGGCGCGTGCGGCAACGCCCGGCAACTGGCGGCGATCCGCGAACTGCGCGCGCAGGTGGAGCGCTACGAGCGGCTGCAGATTACGCTGCTTGCGGATACGCCCTCGTTTCAGCACGAACACGAGGCCATCCTGGAAGCCTGCCTCGCACGCAACGCCCGCAGCGCGCGCGCCTCGACCGTGGCGCATATCGACTCGGCGAAGCGCATCGTGCTCGCCGTGGTGGAGCGCATGGCAGCGCAAGGATAGCGCGCAATCGCCCCTGCATTCACACCATTCGCGCCGATTTTTACGAGATTTTTTCTTGTGGCCCTTACGGGTCAACCCTAGACTAGGGGCATCGAAACGACAGGAGACGCCATGTCGATCTCGCGTGCAACCCAGCGCCCGGATGAGCAGATCACTTCCGTGCAGCCCGGCCTCGGCCGGCTCGTGCTGAGGCGCTTCGATCCGCGCCACGACTCATGGGAAGCGCTCACGCGTTTGCTGCATCGCGCGTTCTCGCGGCTCGCGTCGCTCGGATTGCACTGCTCATGCGCCGATCAGGCGGCGAGCCTCACGCGTGAACGCGCGCTGGCTGGCGACTGCTTCGTCGCCATCTGCAATGGCAGGATCGTCGGTACGCTCACGGTGGAAGGTCACAACAGCCATTCCCAGTGCGAACATTATCGCCAGCGCAGTGTGGCTTCGGTCCATCAGTTCGGCATCGAGCCCAAATGGCAAAGCCGCGGTATCGGCCGTGCGCTGCTCGCGTTCGCGGGGCGTTGGGCGGCTGCGCGCGGCTACACGCAGCTCGCGCTCGACACGCCGTTTCCCGCCGCCCACCTGATCGCGTTCTATCGCGCACAAGGCTTTAGTCTCGTCGATGTCGTGCGCTTTGCGGGTCGCGGCTACGACAGCGCCGTGCTCAGCAGGGCCGCCGCGGCGCGCTGCGGCGTGGCATTCCCGGACTTGCCCGGCGGGCTGCCGCACGCCGCGTCGCCGGGTTCGTTCGCCTGAGCGTGCGCCGCGCTCACGCTCACGTCTCGCGTGTGCGCGCCGCTTCACGCTCCAGGTAGCGCAGGAATTCGTCGGCGGGCATGGCCTTCGCATAGAGCCAGCCCTGCGCAAACTGCACGCCGCGCTCGCGCAGATATTGCGCCTGCGCCTCGGTTTCCACCCCCTCGGCGACCATCAGCAGGTCGAGGCTGCGCGCCATTTCGATGATGTGCGGCACGATCTTGTTCATTTCCTCGCCGCTCGCCAGCGAGCGGATGAACGCGCGGTCGATCTTGATGCCGTCCACGGGCAAGTCTTGTAGATACGAGAGACTCGAATAGCCTGTGCCGAAATCGTCGATGAAAATGCGGTGGCCGGCCGCGCGAAACGCTGCGAGAACGGGCGCGGAGCTGGCCGTATCCATGAGCGTGCGCTCGATCGCTTCGAACCAGATTTGTTCGGCGTGCACGGCATATTTCGCGAGATTGCCCTTGAGGGTTGCGAGCACGCGTGTGCCGGCGAGATCCTTGCCGGCAAGGTTTACCGAGACATGCAGATCGCGGCGACGCGCGAGCACGGCGCCCACGCCCTCGAACACGGAACGGATGACCTGATCGGTGATGGGCTCGATGAGACCGAGCGATTCCGCCATGGGAATGAAGGTGTCCGGCGCGACGACGGTGCCGTCTTCGAGCTTCCAGCGCACGAGCGCTTCCGCGCCGACGCAGCGCCCACTTTCCAGCGAGACGAGCGGCTGCAGCCACGCCACGAACTGGCGCCGCCGGATGCCCTGCAGCATCGCGTTGCGCGGCGTGCGCAGCTTGCGGCGCCAGCGCAGGACGAGCCACGTGCCGATCGCGCTCAGGACGAGCGCGGGCGGGATCACGGTCCTCAGTTGCGCGGGCAGGTTGCGGCGCATGCGTTCCTCGGGCTCGTACGCGACCACCGCGATGGGATAGCGCTGCGAGCGCTCGACGACGTAATAGCGTCCCTCGAAATACGGGCTCCCGCTGGTGCGCTGCAGCGCTGCGCGTACGAGGGCGTGGTCGGCGTTCGTCCAGCTTGAAATCACGGCGCCGTCCTGCGTTTCGAGCACGGTCAGCTCGATGGTATCGTCGAGCGGCACGATGTCGAGGTAGAAGCGCGGATCGATCACCACGACGTGATTGCCGAGGCGCATGTTGAGCATGCGCCGCTCGCTGCCGGGCCTGCCGACTTCGGTATGCCAGGCGGTGAAGCTTTGGGCATAGGTCCATTCGGGCGGCGGCAATGCGGTATCGATGGTGCCGCGTTGCGAACTGCAGTGCAGCCGTACGCCATCGGTCGTGGCGACTTCGCGAATGTATCGATACTGTTCCTCGACATGCCGCAGGCGTTGCGTGTGCTCGCTCGTGCACGGTGTGTCGGGGTATGGCGTCAGCTCGCGCAGGGCGGACTCGGCTTCGGCGGTCACCAGTTCGGCGCGCAGCAGCGCGCGGTGCGAAAAGACGTCCACGTGCTGGCGCTGCTGGCGTTCGAACACGGCATCCGACGCGTACACCGCGGCCGTGAGCGTTGCCAGGACGGCGAACGCCACGACACAGAACGTCGTCAGGGCGGTGAGTCGGCTGCTCATGGTGTACGGTCGGGCTCCGGCGTCGCGGATGTCGGCGACGCGCGGCCTTCGTCGATCGCCGCTGCCGATGGTAGCGTCTTTCCGCTGACGGCGACGCGCTGCTGTCCGGCGCGCGAGCGCAATCGCCGTGGCCGCCGGCGCTCACGCTCATGCGTTTCGCATGAAAACGGCCAGCGGGCGTCAAGCGCACGTCAGGCGCGGGCGGGATCGATCGATCGGGAATCCTCTGCAACGACGCGATTGCGGCCGCTTTCCTTTGCGGCGTAGAGCCGCCGGTCGGCGACCTGCATGAGCGCTTCGTAATGGGCGGGGCAGTCGGCGGGACTGGCCGCTACGCCAATCGAGACGGTGAACGCAATCGCATCGGGGTTCGCGGCCTCGCCCGGCGCGCCGGCGCCATGCGCCGCATCCGCGGCGTGCGCTTCGACGGCGCGGCGGATGCGTTCGGCCACACCCGCCGCCGTGGCGAGATCGGCGCCGGGCAGCAGTGCCGCGAACTCCTCACCGCCCACGCGCGCGGGCATTTCCGCGCTGCGCAGGTTGTTGCGCAGGATCTCCGCGAAGATCACCAGCACGCGGTCGCCCGCCGCGTGGCCGAAGCGGTCGTTCACGCGCTTGAAGTAGTCGATATCGAGCATCAGCATCGCCACGGCGGGCGCCGCCGCTTCACCGCCTTCGCGGGCGGCGCGCTCCAGCGTCTCGTCGAACACTTCCTGGAAGCGCCGCCGGTTCGCGAGGCCGGTGAGCGGATCGCTGCGCGCGAGCGTTTCGAGCCGCGTACTCGCCTCGACGTACTGGCCGAATATGTGCGTGACGATGCGCAGCGTGCCGACGAGCAGCACCGCGATCGCCAGCCAGGCGACGATCAGCGGGCTGTTGAACACGCGGCGCGCCGCCGCGAGCGTGAGTTCCGAGTCGTCCGTGTCGGTGAGCAGCATCCAGTGCGTCTCGCCCACGTGCTGGAACAGCAGGTAGCGGCCCGAGCGTACGGCGTAGCCCTTGCCGCGCTTCATCCATGCCGCCGCCGACCCGCGCGCCACGTCGAGCAGATGCGGATCGAACCGCGCGGGACGCTGCGCCGTGATCTCGCCATTGACGAAATAGACGAGGTCGCCGTTACTGTTCAGGAGGCCGAACTCGACAGGCGCCTCGTCGTCGGTCAGGTTCGAGGTGGCGAGCTGGAGCGCGAGCAGGCGCGAGGGCGCGACGTCCATCACCACGGCGCCGCGAAACTGGCCGTTCGCGTAGACGGGCGCGCTGAGCGTGGCGATCGCCTCGCTCTTTTTCGATTCCGTATAGATCGGAGTCCAGACGATATCGCGCCCCCGGTTCTGGCCGGTGACATGCAGGCGGTAGTAGGGCATGGTGCTGAAGCGTCGCAACAGGTCGGACGCGTGCGCGTCGGGGCGTTCGGGCGAGAGCACGTACAGGCCGTTGGCCGAGATGTACGCGACCGTGCTTTGCACTGCGTCGGCGTGCTGGCTGATTGCGAGGAGCGGGCTGATCGCGCGCGCGAGCACGATGTCGGCGGGCAGCGTGGCGTCGTCGCGGTGAAACCCCTCGATGCCCGCGAGCCCTTGCGCATTGGTGCCCAACACGAGCGGTCCATCCATCGCGCCGGGAGCCGTCCATTGCAGCTCGCCGCTGTCGCGCAGCGCGACCTGCGCCTTCGGATTCTGCAAGCCGGCGCGCTGCTGGCTCTGCGAGGCGAGGATGCGTTCCGCATAGTCGCGCAGGAACAGCAGGCGCCGGCGCTCCGCGGAGATCAGCGCGTCCACGCCCACGGCGCGCACCTCGAGGTCGCGCTGGCGGCTATGGAGGTCGTAGCGCGTCATCTGGTACAGCTGGCGCAGGCCCACGCCGCTCACCAGCGCCATGGCCACAAGAAAGCACACCGTCACCACGAGGTGCGGGCGTTTCATGACCATGCTGGAGAAGCCGTGCGGCCGCGTGCGGCCTCGCGTGTGCTGCATGAAGCCCTCGGGGGACTGCGACTGGACGCGCGCATCGCGTTGCGGCGTGGCCCCGCAGCGCGTTTCCGGACATCGCGATGAGCATAGCATCGCCTGTCAGAATCGCACCGCATGCCGCGTCAGACGTCCCGGATCATCCCCGGTGTCACTCACCCGCGCCAGGCGGAATGGCGGATCACGCTGCAGAAGTTGCCGGCATGGAAGTGCGGGTCCTTGTCCGCGAGCACGTCGGCCTTGACGTTGCCGAACGTCGTGGCGGGCTTGTGCTTGATGCCGTCATAGAAGGTCTGGATGATGTCCTCCTTGAAGTGCTCGCTGCGCGGGTGCGCGTGCACCACGGCCTCGCGCTCGGTGTCGCTGAAGCGGTCGTAGGCAATGCCGAGCACATCCATTTCGACGCCTGCCGTGACGAGCGCGATCACCGGATCCATGTGCTGCGGGATGCCCGGCGTCGTATGCAGCGCGATGGCGGTCCACACGAGGTCGATGTCGTGCTGCGAGATGCCGTGGCCGCGCAGGAAGTCGCGCGCGGCATTCGCGCCGTCCACTTCGAAGCGTTCGTGCTCGCTGCTGTGCGCGTGCGTGAGGCCCATGTCATGAAACATTGCACCGGCGTAGAGCAGTTCGCGATCGAACTTCAGGCCGAGCCGGCGGCCGGCCAGCGCGCCGAAATAATAGACGCGGCTCGAATGATGGAACAGCAGCGGCGATTCGGTGTCGCGCACGAGTTCGGTGATTTCGCGGGCGAGCTTGCTGTCGGGGATGGCGACATCGGCGAGGGTCGGGGTCATCTGGGTGCTCCGTCGGGGTGGGTGATGACCTCTATTCTGGGTGGCGCCAGGGTTGTCCTCAATCGACGGATGGCGTGGTTTTCTGCCAATTCGACCGAATTTGGGCCATCGCGGATTCGCGGCGCATGGCGGCGTCGCCGATACCGGCAAAATTTCGCCGCAACGAGGGATTAGCGGCGATAATCGGCAAAATCGATTCGATCGGCGCGCATTTCATGCGCCCTGCATCGGGCGGCGAGAGCCGCCCCGTGAATCGCAGATTGGGCGCACGGGGAACGCTGCAGGGAACGCGCCGCGCCAACCAGGTCGGAACAAGAACCCACGCGACAGACTATGTATTCGATCCTGCCAGCGTTCGTGTCCGCATTATTTCTCGGATTCGGCGTCTACGTGCTCCTGACTGAGGGCTTCACGCGCCTCTCGGTGCCGTTCGCCCTGATGTGCGCGACCACGTTCTTCTGGCAGGGCACCTGGGCGTTTCTGTTCCAGACGTCCGACCCCGAGCTGTCCGCCGTGCTCGTCAAGGTCGGCTACTTCTTCATCCTGTTTCTGCCCACCACGTTCTATCACTTCGTGACCGAAGTGAGCGCCCGGCGCGGCGAACGCCCGCTGCTCATCGCCTCGTACCTGCTCAGCGTGCTGCTCGCGGCGCTGCTGCTGCTGAGCGACGCCGTCGTGGACGGCTACGGCACGTTCTTCTTCGGCAAGTATCCGAAGGCGGGCATGCTGCATCCCGTGCACGTGGCGCAGACCGTGCTGCTCGCGTGCCGCAGCGCCTGGCTGCTGTACGCCGCGCGCGGCCAGACGCACGCGCACGACCGCCGCAAGCTGCTCGACCTGTGCTTCGTGAGCCTCGGCCTGTACGCGCTCGCCGCCACCGACTACGCAGTGAATTACGGGCTCGCGTTCTATCCCGTGGGCGCCGTGTTCATCGCGATCAGCCTCGGCATTCTCGCGGTCACGATCGTGCGCTACGGCCTCATGCGCCCCTACCTCATCGCGGCCACGGTGGCGCACGAGGTCGCCACGCCGCTCGCGGCCATCGGCATGCATGCCGAGGAAATCGGCAACGTGCTGCCCGAACTCATGCGCGGCTACCAGCTGGCCGTGCAGCACCAGTTGTGCGTGGACGGCCTCTATCCCGGGCAGTCGGAGCGCCTGTCCTCGCTCGCCACCTCGATACGCCGCCAGGTGGACAGCACGAGCACCGTGGTGGAAATGTCGCTGGCTTCGTTCACGCTCGACCGGCTCGACCGCCGCAGCTTCGAGACCTACCCGGTGCGCTCCTGCGTGAATGCCGCGCTCGAGCGCTTTCCGTTCCGCACCGGCGAGCGCGACATGGTGGAGGTGGCGCCCATCGACGCGCAGCTGAGTTTCTCGGGTTCGGATTCGCTCGTCGTGTTCGTGCTGTTCAATCTGCTCAAGAACGCGCTCTTCGCGATTCACGCGGAAATGGCCGAAAGAAGCGACAGGGTGAGCGATTACGTGGGCCGCGTTCAGATCGGCGCGACGAGCGAAGCGGGCTTTTGTGTGCTGCGCTTCATCGACAACGGCTGCGGCATTCCCGCCGATGTCCTGCCGCGCGTGTTCGATCCGTTCTATTCGACCAAGGCGCATGGGCGCGGCGCCGGCATGGGCCTGACGTTCTGCCGCCGCGTGGCCGAGGCGCTGGGCGGCACGATCGCCTGCGAGTCCGAGCCGCACGTGCACACCACCTTCACGATCCGCCTGCCCGAGCCCGGCACGAGCGCCGACCGCGCGCTGCACGACGCACCGGCGAAGCCCCGCCGCTTTCCGGCGGGGCAGGACTTCGCGGGCTAGTTCAGATAGCCGGGTTCATTACGCTCAGTTCGAGCCCGAAGGCAGGACCAGCTCGTATTCCTTCACGCGCTCGATGATGCCGGGCGGAAAGCGGCGAATGCGCTTGTCGGTGCCGGCAAAGAGAATCTGCTGATAGCCGAGCGAAACGGGCCGCCCGTCCACGCAAAAGCGGAACACGAGATACGCGGAGCACTGACGCACCTGGAAGGTGTTGAGGTAGCAATCCACGCGCTGGAACGGAAAGGTTTCCTGCACGTATTCCTGGTGTGCGCGCTTGGTGACGAACACGCCGCCCGAGGCGAGCAGATTGTTGTGAATGCACTCGTGAAACCAGCGTTCGCGGCAAATGCCCTGCCATTCGAAATAGCGGGCGAAATACGTGTTCATGAACGCGTTCGAGTCCTTCAGGTAGATGTCGATGACGTGATGGAACGTTTTGGTCGGCGTAGCTTCCATGATTTCGTCGGAGAATCCGGCGGTGCCACGGGACAGGAAGGCGGGAATGGATTCGCGTGCGTACATCAGAGTGACTCCAGATAGGGGCTGCAGGCGGCAGCCGCGCGTGCCTCCGGAGAAAGGGAGGCATGCACCATTCTCTTCGTGTTCCTCTTCATCCAATACCGTGCTCCCCACATACGCAAACCGCTTCATGCTCGCTGGGTGCGATAACGTTTGCGCGTGTTTGATTGACCGCGCACCTGCGGCTTCGGGTTGCTGTGTCCAGGCGAGACGCCGCATAATCCACATGTTTTCCTCGCGGTGCAGCTCCGGGTGGCGGGCGCGCCGCATGAGGCGCAGCGCGCTTACCGAGATCCAGCATGAGTTCCATCGTCAGACAGCCGGTTTACCATCCCGTCTCCGTCGTTTTTCTCGACGACAGCCCCGACTTTCTCTACGCGCTGCGCGGCCTCTTTCCGGGCGCGGGCACGGACCGCTACTTCACGAGCGCGAGAGAGGCGCTGGCCTTCGTCGCTTCGCACGAGGCGCGGCAGAGTGCGCGCAATCCCGCAGCGGGCGCGGCATGGTCGGAGTTCGAGAAGCGCGGCGGCAACGCGCTGGGCGAGGACGTGATGACGGACGCGGCGCGCTTTGGCGATATCGCCGCGCTCGTCGTGGACTACGAAATGCCGGAGATGACCGGCGTCGACTTCCTGGCTGCCGCGAAGGACGTGGCGTGCACGCGCATCCTGCTCACGGCCACGGCCGACGAATCACACGCGGTGGAGGCGTTCAACGCGGGGCTGATCGACTTCTACGTGAAGAAGTCCGATCCGGCCATGACACGCAAGCTGCGCGGCGCGATCGACGACGCCAAGCGCAAGTTCTGCGCGCGGCGCGGCCATATCGGCGTGCATGGCGTGGGCGCGATTTACGCGAACCGGCGTATCGCCGACGTGCTGCACGAAGTCGCGCTGCGCGAGCGCATCGTCGAGTACTACTGGCGCCCCGAGCAGAACGCCGTGCTCACCTTCGACGTCGAAGGCAACGCCGGCGTGTTCCTCGCGTGGGACAGTCACGACTGGGCGGCGCAATGCGATGTCGTGACCGACGAAGGCGGCCCCGAAACGTTGCGCGAGGAAATGGCGGCGCGCCGCGTCATGCCGGTGTACTGGCCGAACGAGGCGTATCGGCCGGGCATGGCGCGCGTGGAGTTCGCCACGCCGCAGCCGGTGGCGGGACTCGACGACACGCATACGAGCTGGACGCGTATCGGCGATCCGGGACTTGCGCCCGGGTTGATCACGTTTGCCGCATGGCGGGCGGAGCAAGGCGCGCCCGGTGAGGGCGCGCGCCTTGCGTGATCACATCGCGACCGACGATTAGAACGTTTCCCAGTCTGCCGCTTCGTGAGCGGCGGTGGCCACGGGGATGGCAGATGCCGCCTTTGCTGTGACCGCGGGCGCTGGGTTGGCGGCCTTGCGGGCCGGCGTGGTTTGCGCGGCCTTCGCGGGGGCAGGGCGCTTGAGCGGTGCGGCCGGGCGCACGGCGCGCGCGCGTTGAGCGGGCGCTGCCGCCGCGGACGCAACCGTCGACTCGGCCTGCGCCCCGACCCGGAATACCGTCACGACGTCGCGCAAGCCGTTCGACTGCGCCGCCATCGACTGCGCCGCCGCCGATGCTTCCTCCACGAGCGCCGCATTCTGCTGCGTCACTTCGTCCATCTGGGCGACGGCGCGGTTCACCTGCTCGATGCCGGTGTGCTGCTCCTCGGAAGCCGCCGCGATTTCGCCCATCAGGTCGGCCACGCGGCGCGCGGAAATCACCACCTCGTCGATGGTCTTACCCGCTTCGTCGACGAGCTTCGTGCCTTCCGACACCTGCGCCACCGACTGCCCGATCAGGTCCTTGATCTCCTTGGCGGCGGTCGCGCTGCGCTGTGCGAGGCTGCGCACTTCGCCCGCCACGACGGCGAAGCCACGGCCCTGGTCGCCGGCGCGCGCCGCTTCCACGGCCGCGTTGAGCGCGAGGATGTTGGTCTGGAAGGCGATGCCGTCGATCACGCCGATGATCTGCTCGACGCGCTGCGAGCTGCTCGAAATCTCGTTCATCGTTTCGACTACGCGGCGCACGACCTCGCCGCCGCGCGCGGCGACTTCCGACGCGTTCACCGCGAGCGTGTTGCCCTGGCGCGCGTTGTCGGTGTTGTGCTTGACCGTGGTCGTGAGCTCTTCGATGCTGGCGGCCGTTTCCTCGAGCGAGGCGGCCTGCTCTTCGGTACGCGAGGACAGGTCCAGGTTGCCCGCCGCGATTTCCTTGGCGCCCGTCGTGATCGATTCGGCCGAGGTCTGGATGCGCTGCACGGTGTCGACCAGCTGGCGCTGCATCTGCTGCATCGAATGGAGCAGGCTGTGCTGGTCGCCGGACGCGAGATTCACGTGGGCCGTGAGATCGCCTTCGGCGATGCGCTGGCAGATCTGCGAGGCGTATTCCGGCTCGCCGCCCAGGCTGCGGCGGATCGTGCCGATGAGCCACATGAGGCCGAGCGTCACGGCCGCGCCGATCACCGTCACGAGCAGGAGGTTGCTGATCAGCGCGCTGCGGAAGGCGTCGTCGATGTCGTCGGTATAGATGCCCGTGAAGATGTGCCAGTCCCAGCCCGGCACGAGGGCGGAATAGGTGATCTTTTCGACCGGCGCGCTCTTGCCGGGCTTCGGCCACCAGTAGCTGCTGTAGCCGTCGCCGCCCGTGGACGAGCTCTTGACGATCTCGAGCGCCACATGCGTGCCGCGCGGGTCCGTCATGTTCGCCTGGCTCTTGCCTTCCATCTCCGGCTTGGGCGGCACGAGCAGCGCCACGGCGTTGCTGTCGTAAATGCCGAAGTAGCCGCTCTGGTCGTCGCCGTAGCGCGTGCCGCGCAGCGTGGCGATGGCGAGGCGCTTCGCGTCGTCGGCGCTCAGGTGGCCGGCGGCGGCTTCCTTCTGGTAGTACGAGACCACGCCCAAGGCGGTTTGCGTCTCCTGCTCGACGAGGGTCTTGCGGTCCGTCACCATGCCCGAGCGCGTCATGAAGGCGTTGGCCACCACCAGCACGACGAGCGAGATCCATAGCAGCCCGACGATGCCCCAGGCTTTCTGATTCAACGTTGTTCGCTTCACGTTCGTTTTTCTCCAGCCATCTTCGATTTGTATTTTTCGCGGCGGTGCACAGGTGCAGCGCCATCGTGTTTAACGGATGGTTTGGAGGGAACCTTAACGTTTGCGTATGGGTTCTTTGCGCTGGGTGGGACTTGACAGGCTAATGCTTTCGTTAGCCTTTCGCCCGCGGCGCCGCCGTCGAAGCCCGCACGACCAGCCGCGGCGCCGGGACTACGCATACGCGCGCCGCCGCGCCGGCGGCCGAATCGGACGCTTCGACCAGTTCCGTGAGCAGCTCGACGGCCAGCTCCGCCGCCTCGGTCGTTGCGACCGCAACGGTCGTGAGCGCGGGCCGCGACTCGCGCGCCAGCTGAATATCGGTGATGCCGACCACGGAAAGCTCGCGCGGCACGTCGAGCCCGAGATCGGCGGCGGCCTGCATCGCGCCGAGCGCGGGCAGGTCGTTGGTTGCGAAGATCGCGGTGAGGTCGGGATGCCGCGCCAGCAACTCGCTCGTGGCCGCATAGCCGCCTTGCGTCGTATCCGGCGCGTAGCGTACGGGCGCGCCCGCGCCGTCGAGCCCGGCGGCCTGCATGGCCGCGACGAAGCCGTCATAGCGCGCCGCGTGAATGCCCGAAACCTTGCTGCCGACGATCGCCCCAATGCGCCGATGCCCGAGTGTCAGCAGATGCTGCGCGGCAAGCTCCCCCGCGCGCCGAAAGTCCACGGCCACGCACGGCAGGCCCGGCGGGTCGAGCGGCCGCTCCCACATGCACAGCACGACCGGCGCGCCGCGCCGCACGGTGGCGCGCAGGTCGGCAAAGTCGAGATTGGCGTTCATCACGAGCACGCCGGCGGAGAGCGTGCCCGCGATCTGTTCGAGGTAGGCGCGGCCCGTTTGCGGGTCGCCATCCGTATTGCAGATGATGAGGAAGCGCCCGCTGCGCCGCAGCGCATTTTCCACGGCGAGCGCGAACTCCGGATAGAACGGGTTCGCGATGCTCGACACCATGAGCGCGATGGTGGGCGGCCGCCCTTCGGCGAGCGCGCGGGCCGACAAATGCGGGCGATAGCCGAGCGCCTCGACCGCTTCGAGCACGCGTTGGCGCGTGGCTTCGCCCACGCGTCCGCGCCCGCGCAAGACGTTCGAGACGGTGGCTGGCGTGACGCCGGCGCGGTGCGCGACTTCGTTCAGGGTCGGCATGGGTTCTCAAACGTCGATCTCAAAATATGGGAAGGCGATTCAACATTTGCATGATTGTGACGGGCACTGCAACATTGGCCCGACAATCAAAGCGAATATCGGAGACAAGGCAGCCAGATCGCATCAGCGGTCGCTTTTTTATGGGCTGCTGATTAAGCGCTTAATCTCCGTTTCGTGCTGATTAGAACATGGAGACGGGACGATGGCGAGCATTTCGTTGCGCGGCGTTCAGAAGGCATACGGCGAGAATGCGCCGGTGATTCGCAACGTCGATCTGGAGATCGGCAGGAACGAGTTCTGTGTATTCCTCGGCCCTTCGGGCTGCGGCAAGTCCACGCTGCTGCGCATGATCGCGGGCCTGGAAGACGTGACCGACGGCGATATTTCGATCGGCGGCAAGCTCGTGAACGACGTGAGCGCCGCGCTGCGCGGCGTGGCCATGGTGTTTCAGAGCTACGCGCTGTTCCCGCACATGACCGTGTACGAGAACATGGCGTTCGGCCTCAAGCTCGCGAAAACGCCGAAGGCCGAGATCGATCGCAAGGTGCGCGAAGCCGCACGCATTCTGCAGCTCGAGGCGTTGCTCGAGCGTCACCCCAAGGCGCTTTCGGGCGGGCAGCGGCAGCGCGTGGCGATTGGCCGCGCGATCGTGCGCGAGCCCGGCGTGTTCCTGTTCGACGAGCCGCTTTCCAATCTCGACGCCACCTTGCGCGGCCAGACGCGTATCGAGATCGCGCGCCTGCATCGCCAGTTCGAAGAGGCGAGCGTGGTGTACGTGACGCACGATCAGATCGAGGCGATGACGCTCGCCGACAAGATCGTCCTGCTGCATAGCGGTAAGGATACCGAACGGTACGGCAGCATCGCCCAGGTGGGCGCGCCGCTCGAGCTTTATCACCGGCCCGCGAGCCGCTTCGTGGCGGGCTTCATCGGCTCGCCGCGCATGAATTTTCTGCCGGCGCGCGTGGCCGCCATCGAGGCGAACGGCGTGAGCGTCACGCTCGACGAAAGCGGCGAAACGGTACGGCTGCCGGTGCAGGGCGCGCGGCTCGCCGTGGGCGCGCCGGTCACGTTCGGCGTGCGTCCCGAGCATCTCGAACTGGTGGTGGATGGCATCGCCTCGCGCACCTCGCGCGATGCTCAGGATGCCTTGACGATTGCGCGCGCCATCACGCTGGTCGAGGAGCTCGGCGAGCACAGCTATGTGCATCTCGAGCAGCCGGGCGGGGCGGTGCTCGTCGCCAAGGCGCCCGGCGATGCCCGGCTGGGTAGCGGCGACACCGTGCAGTTCCGTGCGAACGCGAGCGCCTGCCATCTGTTCGCGGAAGACGGCTTCGCCGTCGCGCCGCTCGCTACCGCCGATCAACCCGCATGACAACAACGAGCGAGGACACAGGGATGCGTCTTGGAGTCTGCTATTACCCGGAGCACTGGCCGGAGGCCATGTGGAAAGACGACGCCGCGCGCATGAAGGCGCTCGGCATCGCGCAGGTGCGTATCGCCGAGTTTGCGTGGAGCCGCATCGAGCCGACGCCCGGAGAATTCGACTGGGGCTGGCTCGATCGCGCGATCGACACGCTCGGCGACGCCGGCCTGCAAGTGGTGATGTGCACGCCCACGGCCACGCCGCCCAAGTGGCTGATCGACCAGCATCCGGACATCCTGCCCGTGGGCGCCGATGGCCGCGTGCGCGGGTTCGGCTCGCGGCGCCACTACGATTTTTCGTCGCCGGCGTATTACGAGGCTTCGCGGCGCATCTGCGAGGCGGTCGCCGCGCGTTATGGCCAGCATCCCGCCGTCGCGTACTGGCAAACCGATAACGAGTACGGCTGCCATCAAACGGTGGTCAGCTACTCGCCGGCGGCGGTGCAGCGCTTTCGCGAATGGCTCAGCGTGCGTTACGGCAGCATCGACGCGCTCAACACCGCCTGGGGCACCGTGTTCTGGAGCATGGAGTACCGCAGCTTCGACGAAATCGAGGCGCCCGTTGGCACCGTGACCGAGGCGCATCCGTCGCACCGGCTCGACTACCAGCGCTTCGCCTCCGACGAAGTGCAGCGCTACAACCGCATGCAGGTCGATATCCTGCGCGCGCATTCGCCGGGCCGGCCCATCGTGCACAACTTCATGCAGCTCTTCATGGAGTTCGATCACTACAAGGTCGCCGCCGATCTCGACGTCGCGGCGTGGGACAGCTATCCGCTCGGCGCGCTCGACCAGCAGTGGTACGCGCCCGACGTGAAGGCGCGCTATCTGCGCACCGGCCACCCGGACTTCGCCTCGTTCAATCACGACGTGTATCGCGGGATGTCGAAGCTGCCGTTCTGGGTCATGGAGCAGCAGCCCGGTCCCGTGAACTGGGCCCACTGGAACCCCGCGCCGCTGCCGGGCATGGTGCGCCTCTGGAGCTGGGAAGCGTTCGCGCACGGCGCGGGCTGCGTGTCGTATTTCCGCTGGCGCCAGGCGCCGTTCGCGCAGGAGCAGATGCACGCGGGCCTGAATACGCCCGACAACCGCCCCGACCTCGGCAGCGCGGAGGCGGCGCGCGTGGCCGAGGAAATCGAGGCCGTGCTCGCGGCGGCGAAGGGCGGCCGCGATTTCGACGTGAAGACGCCGGTTGCGCTCGTGCTCGATTACGAGGCGAAGTGGCTGTTCGAGATTCATCCGCAGGGCGCAGATTTCCACTATCCGCGCTTCGCTGTCGAGTACTACTCGGCGCTGCGCGCGCTCGGCTTCGACGTGGATATCGTTTCGGTGCACGCGCCGCTCGACGGCTACCGGCTCGTGGTCGTGCCGCCGCTGCCCGTCGTGCCCGACGACTTCGTGCAGCGCCTCGCCAGTTCGGGCGCGCAAGTGGTGATCGGCCCGCGCACGGGCTCGAAAACCGCCGATCTGCAGATTCCCGCCAACCTGCCGCCCGGGCCGCTCGCGGCGCTGCTGCCGCTGCGCGTGTGGCGCGTGGAGTCGCTGCGGCCCAACATCAGCGAGCCGGTGCGCTTCGAGCTGGACGGCGCGCACGAAGGCCACGCGCGCCACTGGCGCGATCTGATCGAACTCGGCGCCAACACCGGCGAAAACGAATGGGCCGTGCCGGAAGTGCGCGCGACGTTCAGCGACGGCCATCCCGCTTATGTGAAGAGCGGCGCGGTCCACTACCTCGCGAGCCTGTTCGACGAAGCGAGCACGCAGGCGCTCTTTGCGCGCGTGGCGCGCGAGGCGGGCCTCACGCCGCAGCCGCTCGGCGACGCGATCCGCGTGAGCCGGCGCGGCGGCTTCACCTGGGTGTTCAACTACGGGCCGGGCACGCACACGCTTTCTGCGGATATTCCCGACGATGCATACGTGATCGGCTCGCGTACGATAGAGCCGCAGGGCGTGAGCGCTTACCGTTCGCAATAGACGCATATGTGCAGTTCCTGACGATGCAGCACCGACAACGACGTATAACCAAGGAGACACGCATGATCGGCAAGACCTTCAGACCACGCACCCTGCTCGTTGCTGCGATGCTGGCGGCGGGCGCGCTTGCAGGCACGTTTGCGAGCGCGGCGCAGGCCGGCACGCTCGAAATGAACATTGCCTACAAGGGCGCAAGCCAGCGCGCCGTGTGGGAACAGGTGATCGACGAGTTCAAGAAGACGCACCCCGGCACCGACGTGAAGGTGTCGTTCGTCGACGAGGAGGCCTACAAGGTCCAGTTGCCGAACTGGCTTACGACCGCGCCGCCCGACATCGTGAACTGGCACGACGGCGAACGCATGGCCTACTACGCGAAACGCGGCCTTTTCGCGGACCTTTCGGACGACTGGAAGAAGAACAACTGGGACAGCATGTACGCCTCGACGAAGGAAGCGTCGTCGTACCAGGGCAAGCAGTACGCCGCGCCCACGGTCTATTACTCGTGGGGCATGTTCTATCGCAAGGATCTGTTCGACAAGGTGGGTATCAAGAGCGAGCCGAAAACGTGGAATGAATTCCTCGATGCCTGCAAGAAGCTCAAGGCCGCGGGCATCGCGCCGATCGCCGTGGCCGGGCGCGACGCGTGGACGCTGGCGGGCTGGTTCGACTATCTGGACCTGCGCCTGAACGGCAACGCGTTCCACCAGAAGCTGATGGCGGGCGAAGTGCCGTATACCGACCCGCGCGTGAAAAAGGTCTATGTGACGTGGAAGCAGTTGCTCGACGACGGCGACTTCATTCCCAATTCGCTCTCGTACGATCTCGATGCGGCGCAGCCGTTCCTGTTCCAGGGCAAGGCCGCGATGATGCTGATGGGCACCTTCATCACGGGCGGTTTCAGCCCGACGGTCAAGCAGCAGATGGGCTACTTCCAGTTCCCGATCATCGACCCGAACGTGCCGACCGCCGAAGACGGTCCGGTCGAATCGCTGCATATTCCGGGCAAGGCGAAGAACAAGGCCGAAGCGCGTGCGTTCCTCGCATTTGCGGAGACGCCGGATGTCGGCGCGCAGCTTGCCAAGGGGCTGGGTTCGCTTTCGGCCAACAGCAAGTCGCCGGAGCCCGAAGACCCGATTTCGAAGATCGGCTTCCAGATCCTCTCGAACACGAAGGGCGGCATCGCACAGTTCTATGACCGCGACATGACGAAGGAGATGGCCGACGAAGGTATGAAGGGCATGCAGCAGTTCGTGTCCGATCCGACCAAGCTCGACTCGATTCTCGCGCAGCTCGAGCAGACGCGTCAGCGGATCTACAAGAAGTAAGGTGTTCGAAGCGAAGGCGGGCGGTGCGTCGGCGCTACCCGCCGGGTAATCAAGTGGAGGTTTTTGCCGTGAGACAGGCAGTGAGTCACACCGTTGCGCATCGCGTGGACGGCGCCGCGCCGGCAGATGGCGAGAACGGCGGCATGCCGCACGCAAGTCGCAGGGGCATCCAGCCGCGCCGCCGCGCGTCGCCCACCGCGCGGCGCCAGCGCCGTGCCGCGTGCCTCTTTCTCGCGCCCGCGGTCATCATGTTCGCGGTCTACGTGATCTGGCCGATTCTCTCCACGCTGCGTCTGTCGCTCTACAACTGGGACGGCATGACCGAAGCGAGTTTCGTGGGTTTCGCGAACTACATCGAGCTGTTCCACTCGCCCACGTTCTACACGGCGCTCAAGAACAACGTGATCTGGCTGGTGCTGTTCCTGCTCGCGCCGCCGATGGGTCTCGCGATCGCGCTGTACCTCAACCAGGCCGTGGGCGGCATCCGCATCGTCAAGTCGCTGTTCTTCGCGCCGTTCGTGCTTTCGGGCGTGGTGGTGGGCCTCATCTACTCGTGGTTCTACGACCCCACGTTCGGCCTGCTCGCGCTCATGCTGGGCCGCGGCATTCCCGTGCTCGGCGACCCGAACTACGCCACGCCTGGCATCATCTTTGCCGCGCTCTGGCCGCAAACCGCGTACTGCATGATCCTCTATCTCACGGGCCTCACCACGCTCAACAGCGAGCAGATCGAGGCCGCGCGCATGGAAGGCGCGAAGGGTTGGACCATGCTCTGGCACGTGATCCTGCCGCAGCTGCGGCCCGTCACGTTCATGGCCGTGGTGGTCACGGTCATCGGCGCGCTGCGCAGCTTCGACCTCATCTCCGTGATGACGGGCGGCGGGCCGTTCGAAAGCTCGACCGTGCTCGCGTATTACATGTACGACCAGGCGATCAAATACTACCGGCTCGGTTATTCGGCCGCGATTGCCGTCGTGCTGTTCGCGATCATGCTGCTCTACATCGTCTATCACCTGCGCCGGCTGCTGCGCAGCGAGCACTGAATCTGCCACGAGGAGCCCCCATGTTTCCGATTCCGGTCGACAAATGGAAGCCCGCGTCGCGCCGCCTGTACAAGCTCTCGCTGCCGGTGGCGCTCGTCATCTGGCTGCTGCCGCTGATTGCCGTGCTGGTCACCTCGGTGCGCTCCACCGAAGAACTGAGCGAAGGCAACTACTGGGGCTGGCCTCGGCACTTCGCGATGATCGAGAACTATCGCGACGCGCTCACGACGTCGCCGATGCTCCACTACTTCTGGAACAGCGTGCAGATCACGCTGCCCGCCGTGGCCGGGGCGATCGCGCTCGCGGCGCTGGCGGGCTATGCGCTGGCCATCTACCGCTTTCCGGGCAATGCGGCGCTGTTCGCGACCTTCGTTGCGGGCAACTTCGTGCCGATCCAGGTGCTGATGATTCCGGTGCGCGACCTCACGCTCAGGCTGGGGCTCTACAACACCGTTGGCGGCCTGATCCTGTTCCATCTGTCGTTTCAGACCGGTTTTTGCGCGCTGTTCCTGCGCAACTTCATCAAGCAGCTGCCGTTCGAACTCGTGGAGGCCGCGCGCATCGAGGGCGCGAACGAATGGACCGTGTTCGTGCGCATCGTGCTGCCGCTCATTCGCCCGGCACTCGCCGCGCTCGCCATTCTCGTCTTCACGTTCGTCTGGAACGACTACTTCTGGGCGCTGTGCCTGACCCAGGGCGACGACGCTGCGCCGATCACGGTGGGCGTTGCGGCCCTCAAGGGACAGTGGACCACGGCATGGAACCTCGTTTCCGCAGGCTCGGTCCTGGCTGCCTTGCCTTCGGTGATGATGTTCTTCGCAATGCAGAAGCACTTCGTGGCGGGGCTCACGTTCGGCGCGACCAAGGGCTGAACGGTTGCTGAAAGGCGGGGCGATTTGACTTCGGCGCAGCGCTACGGTCCAATTTCAGACGACCCGACGCAAGTCACGCCCGCAAGGAACGCCCCATGCAGCAAAACGAACCGGCCCCGCGGCCGACGCAGCCCGCATCGCCCACGCAACTGCCCGCATCGCTCGTGCGCGAATTCGACGGCGAGCACCTCGAAGCGCGTCTTGCCGATGCGGTTCGCCTTTCGACCGTCAGCGAGGACGGCTGGCCGCACGGCGCGCAACTGAGCGCGGGAGAGATCCTGGCCGTGGACGCGACCACGCTGCTCATCGCGCTCTGGCCGCAGTCCAGCACCACCGCCAACCTCATGCGCGACGGCCGCCTCACGCTCTCGCTCGTGCATGACGGCGCGCTGCTGGAGATTCGCGCACGCTCACACGCCGTGGCCCAGCGGCAAACGGCGCTCGGACTGAGCGTATTTCGCGTGGAAATCGAATCTGTCACCGGGCATCGCGCGAAGTATGCCGAGGTGCTGAGCGGCGTGACGTTCCGGCTCTACGAGCCCGAACAGGTGCTTTCGCGCTGGCGCGAGCAGATCGCGATGCTGCGTACATTCGCCTGAGTTTGCACGCCGTGCATGGCGAAACCTTCGTGATGTTGTCATTGTCGATGTGCTAGCGTGTCCAGCGGGGCGCGTTTCGCGCGACCCGGCGCAACGCAACGACAAACGCTACCGGAACCACGATGCAGACCACGGTACTCACAGACTGGCAGCAATTCATGGCGCTGACCACGCAGCTCGACGGCTGGGCGTTTCGCGGCCAGCAGAACGCGCAGTGGCACCTCGAAAGCTCGCTCACGCGCTATATGCGCGACTACGTGGGCGACCGGCTGCAATGGCGCCAGCGCGAGGAGCGCGCCATTCGTGTGTTTCGCCGCAAGGCGCACAACTTTCTCGCGCATCCGGACCTGCTCAAGGACGACCTGCGCTGTCTCGCGCTCATGCAGCACCACGGCGCGCCCACGCGGCTGCTCGATTTCACCAAGAGCCCGTTCGTCGCGGCCTTCTTCGCGCTCGAGCGCGCAACCGGCGACTCGGCCGTCTACGCGCTGAACACGCCTGCGCTCTGGAACAGCCGCGCGCTGCCCAAGGCCAATCCCACTCTAACGCGCGACGTGATCGACCCGCGCGCACACGACAACTTCGAGCGCTACTTCTTTAGCAACACGAACGAAATTCTCTGGTCGGGCGAACCCACGGAGATGGACGACCGGCTCGTCGCGCAGTCGGGCACGTTCGTCGTGCCGGGTGTGATCGACAAGCCGTTGCAGGCCATTCTGGAAGGCTACGAGAGCCACGAGGAACTGCTGCACAAGATCGTGCTGCCCGAGCGCATCCGCATGGACGCAATGAAGTGGCTCTACCGCATGAACATCACGAATGCGTCGCTGTTTCCGGGGCTCGACGGGCTCGCGCGATCCATTGCGGTGGAACTCGAGATCGTGTGGTCGGGCATGATCGTGCCGGTTGCGGGCTCGGCAAACTGAACCGGCGCTAGCCCGCAACGGCGGCATTCACGGCGTTTCGGGTCGCGGCAGATTGAGGCCGGGCGCGAGGCGCGTGGCCTTGAATTCCGTCACTTCGTAGTTGGCGACGCCCTGCTGCGCGAAGGGATCGGCGGCGAGCAACGCGTCGAGCCGTTCGCGCGGCATGTGCGAGGCGATGATCACGCCGCCGTCGCGCGGCATCTTCGGGCCGGCGGCAATGAAATTGCCGGCTTCGAACTGCGCGTCGAGGTACGCGCGATGCGCGGGCAGGGCGTCGTCGATGCGTTCGAGCGAAGCGGAATAGAACAGCGAAACGATGTACATGGATGATCGAAAAAAAACGGGCGAAGCGTCATGTTAGCGCGCGAGACCGCGCAACGCCGCGTGCTGTAGCAGCATGATCGTCTTGCCGTCCATAATCTCGCCGTGCTCGATCATCCTCAGCGCCTCGCCAAGCGGCACTTCGACCACTTCCAGATCCTCGCCTTCCTCCTCGACGCCGCCGCCTGCGCCGGGCCGCTCGGCGGGGTCGTATTCGCCGAGGTAGAAATAAAGCTTCTCGGTCACGGAGCCGGGGCTCATGTACGCCTCGAACACCTTGCGCAGGTTGCGCACGCGGTAGCCCGTTTCTTCCTCGACTTCGGCGCGAATGCGCTCGTCGGGCGCGGCGTCGTCGAGCAGGCCGCCCGGGGCCTCGATCATCATGCCGTCGTGTCCGTTGACGAACGTCGGCATGCGAAATTGCCGCGTGAGCACGACGTTGCCGCTGCGCGGGTCGTGCAGCAGGATGGTCGCGCCGTTGCCGCGATCGTAGGTTTCGCGGCTCTGGCGCTGCCACGTGCCGTTGCTGCGCAGGAAATCGAAGGTCACCTTGCGGAGCACATACCAGTCGTCGGACAGCACGGTGGTTTCGATCATTCGCACGCGGTCTTTCGTTGCAGTCATCTCGTTCCCCTTGGTCAGCATTCGCCATCCATGGTATCGTGCAGTTTCGTGCAAAATCAAGAAAATTCGTGCAAACCCGTGTAACCCGGTGCGGGCCATTCTCATGCTCACAGATCAACGAAAGAAAGCGATACTCGCGGCGCTCAAGCGCGACGGGCAGGTGCTCGCTGGCGAACTGAGCGCGCAATTCGGCGTTTCCGAGGACACGGTGCGGCGCGACCTGCGCGAACTGGCGGCCGAAGGCCTGTTGCAGCGCGTGCATGGCGGCGCGCTGCCGGCTTCGCCGGCGGTGGCGCCGATTGCCGAGCGACGCGGCATGGAGGTGGCGGCCAAGCGGCGCATCGCGCAAAAGGCCGCGGACATGATCGCGCCCGGGCAGGTGGCGATCGTCGACGGCGGCACGACCTCGGCGCTTCTGGTCGAATGCCTGCCGCGCGACCTGCAGGCGACCATCGTCACGCATAGCCCCGGCGTCGCGGTGGCGCTCGCCGAGCATCCCGCCATCGAGGTCGTGCTGATCGGCGGGAAGCTCTACAAGCATTCGGTGGTCACCGTGGGCGCGGCGGCCGTGGAGGCGATCGCGCATATCCACGCGGACCTGTACTTCATGGGCGTGACGGGCGTGCACGTACAGGCCGGGCTCAGCACTGGCGATTTCGAGGAATCCTATGTAAAACGCGCGCTAGCCGCGCGCGCGGCTGAAACGGTCGTCCTGGCGTCGGCTGCGAAGCTCAATGCCGCGTCGCCGTATTGCATCGGTCCGGTCGACATGGCGCAAACCATCGTCGTCGAGCGTTCGACGGACGCGAAGCTGATCGAGCCGATCGAAGCGGCCGGCGTGACGGTGGTGCGCGCTTGAGTGCGTGAGCGCGCCGTCACGCTAGGCGTGCAGCACCAGCTTCTGCACGCGCCAGTTCAGCAGCTCGGCGACGAACAGCACGTTTTTCGCGGGGCACGCCATTTCGTGGATCCAGCCGAACTGCTTCAACTGCTTGCCCGATTCGCCCAATACGCCGAGCAACTCGCCGTCGAGGCTCAACTTGTAGATGCGGCCCGGGTAAGCGTCGGAGCTGTACAGCACCTGATCGGGCCCGGGCGAGATGCAGATCGCCCATGGCGAGCCCGGTGCGAGCGTGCCCGCGGCAATCGTCGCTTCGTCCGGCACGTTGCCGATGGCGGGCCGCGCACCGGGCGGCACGGGAACGTCGATCGTGAATTGCCGCAGGAACTTGCCATCCGTGTCGAAGACCTGAATCCGGCGATTGCTTCGGTCTGCGACATAAATGCGGTCCTGCGCGTCGACCGCAATGCTGTGCGGCGTATGGAACTGTCCGGGCCCGGTGCCGCGCTCGCCCCATGACTTGAGCCAGTTGCCGTCCTTGTCGACCTTCGCCACGCGCGAGTTGATATAGCCGTCGCTGATGTAGGTGTTGCCGGCGGCGTCCCAGGCGACGTCGGTGACCTGTCGAAAGCGTCCGGGCTCGGCCGGCAAGGGCGGGTTCGGATGCTTGAGCGGCGCCGTCTCTTCGTCGGCCGCTTCCTGCTTGCGGCCGAACACCATCGCGACGCGGCCATCCGGCGTGAACTTGATCACCATGTCCGAGCCCTTGTCCGTCACCCAGATGTTGTCCTGGCGGTCGACCTTCACGGTGTGGGCAAACGACCACGCGTAGAGGTTGTGGCCGATTTCCCTGACGAACTGTCCATTAGCCGAAAATTCCAGCAATTGCGCGGCGGCGGCGCCATAAGCCGGCCCCGTGGTATTGCCGCGCGAGAGCACGAAAATGTGTCCGTGCGAATTCACCGCGACGCCGGAGCATTCGCCGAAATACATGTCTACCGGCAGTCGCACCGGGTTGGCAATGGAATCGTAAGCGATGGACGGAACCGTTTGGGTCTGGCCGAAAGCCGGCGCGGTGGCCAGGGCGGCGCTTGCCGCGAGGAACTGGCGACGCGTGAACGCACCCTGTAACAGGCCGCCGCAGCATGGACAGCCGATCGAATGAAGCGGGCTCATCGAACCTTCCTCCTCTTCGCCGAAGACGGCGGCGAGCGTTGTGCATTGCAACCCTTTCGGCGCGTCGGACGGCCGCCCGTCCTGCGCCTGGCAAGGCGCGTTCCCCCTACTCGTTATTCCTGGTCGCGCCCCCCTAAAGAATATGCCCGCGCAACCGATAGCGCAGTAGTCGAGTGGAGGATACCCATCCCATAGTCGTTTCGCATACCACGGTGGCCCATGAGCCCAACGCCCAATTCCCTGCCTCATTCCGCGTTCGATACCAGCGTCTTGCCGCGCGACCAGCAGTTTTCCGCGTGGCGCGAGGCGGTGAGCGTCATCTTCGACACGCAGACCGCCGAATCGCGCGATGCGGGATTCGGCACCAGTGTCACCGGCTATCTGTTCGGCGACGTGGTGCTGGGCTCGATACGCACCGGCGCGCAGCGCTACGACCGCTCGAACGCGAAGATCGGGCGCGACGGCCACGATCAATATATTCTGCAGTTCTATCTAGGCGGCCATTGCCGCGCACGCGACGGCGGACCGGAAACGTGTACGCAACCGGGCGACATGTTCATCGTGGACGCGGCCCAGCCGCTCGCAACCGACACCACGCAGAGCGAATTCCTCAATCTGGCGGTGCCGCGGCGCTTGCTTGCCCCTTTGCTGACGGCGCCCGACCAGCAGAGCATGCGGGTGATACGCGGCGCCGATCCCACGGTTGCGTTGCTGCGCGAGCACCTGGGCGCGCTTTATCGGCACGCCCCGCAGATGACGCTCACCCACGCCCAGGCCGTCATGCCCGCAACGCTTCAGCTCGCGGCCAGCGCGCTCAACGCGAGCGTGAGCCCGGAACACGTGCCGGCCGTTCAGCAGTGCGCATTCGTGTCGATCTGCCGCTATGTGGAGAAGCGCCTGACCGATCCGCAACTGAACGCGGAATCCGTTGCGCATGCCTTCGGCATCTCGCGTGCCACGCTGTACCGCCTGTTCGAGCAGGAGGGCGGCTTTGCGACTTATGTGCGCGAGCGCCGCTTGCGGCGCTGCCGCGAGATGCTCGCCGACCCGGCGCGACGCACCATGACGATTGCCGACATCGCCGCCGCACACGGATTCACCGACGCGGCGAATTTCACACGCGCATTTCGCCGCTCGATTGGCCTCTCGCCGCGGGCGGTACGGATGCTGGCGCTCAATGGCGATACCGAGGTGGCGAAAGAGGCGAGCGCGGACGACTGGCGCTACTGGATGGCCTTGATGCGTTGAGCATGAAACGCGCGGATCGTGCAAGCCGCGTGTGAGACAAAACAACAAGTATTTGAGACATAGCGACAGATTTGGCCCCAAACACTGCCGATTCATTGCCGCGTCATGCGCCGCCTGCAAAGATGCAGACGCCTGCGAGATCCAGGCAAACGGGGGAAACATGAAAAAGGCCCATAAAAGGCCGCGACAAGGCGGCCTGTACTACTACGAAGCGGCGTATTCGCTCGAACTCGCGCGCGGCGCGTCGCACATTTCCAGCATGCTTTCGGCGGCGACACAGGAAGGCGCCGTGCAGGAAGTGATGCGCGAATTCATCGCGACGCACGGCAGGACCGCGCTGGACGCGTTTAGCTGGCTGCTGGCCGAGCGGCTGGACAAGCGTGGCTGCGCTGCGGCTGCCATGAAGGCCCGGGACTTCGACTCGTCCCGCCGGATGCCTGCGTTGGCTTGCGCAAGCTGAGCCGCAAACGGCTCGAAAGACACACGTGCCCGTATGGACAGGTGTAAGGTCAACCTAAAGATTTCGTAATACCTGACGATAGAGCGATAGAGCAGTTGGCCGCGCCGGCATGCTGGCGCGCGGCGCCTTTTTGCGAACGGCCAGGCGTGCAGCCTGGCAAACAACAAGAACGCATCGAGAGCGGCGTGAGCGCAACGGTCGTGGCGGCATTCAGGGACGATAGCGTGGTCATGGCTGCTCACGTCGTCGAGAGATTGGCAGAACTACGATTACGTGCGGATCGACGATAGCGCCGAAAGCACGGTGCAGATGGCGACGGCGCGCGGCGTACTGCTGAATGCCACGCTACAGCAGTCGTCGGCGCAGGATACGCGTGATTCGAAGTACGAACGAGGTTTGCTCGTCTCCGACGTGAACACGCCGGAAAATACCTCGCGCTCGACGGACCTGCTTTCGATGCTCGAACCGCTGATCGACAAAGGCGACGCCACGCGCGACACCGCCGCATGGCAGCAGGCGCTCGCAAAGATCCACGCGATGATCTTGTTGAACAACGCATAGCATCAAGAGGCGGCCGATTCTCACCGGCGGCGCCTCGATCGATCGCCTCTAGTACCTCTAGCGCTTGTCCTGCGCTCAGTGCGCGAGCCTGAACGCCCCAACGGCGTCGCGCAGCGAGTCGGCCTGCTCGCTGAGCGCCATGGCCGCCGCGGCCGCCTCTTCCACGAGCGCGGCGTTCTGCTGCGAGACCTGGTCCATCTGCGAGACCGCGAGATTGACCTGCTCGATGCCGTCGCGCTGCTCCTCGGATGCGTTCGCGATCTCGCGCATGATGGTCGTCACGCGGCCAATCGACTCGCCGATCTCGTTCATCGTCTCGCCGGCCGAGCGCACATACTCCGAGCCCGACGAAACGTGCTCGACCGATTCGGCGATCAGTGTCTTGATCTCTTTGGCGGCCGCCGCCGAACGCTGCGCAAGCGAACGCACCTCGCTCGCGACCACGGCGAAGCCGCGGCCCTGTTCGCCCGCGCGCGCGGCTTCCACCGCCGCATTGAGCGCGAGGATATTGGTCTGGAACGCGATGCCTTCGATGATGCCGGTGATATCGGCGATCTTCTGCGAGCTGCCGTCGATGCGCTCCATCGTCTGCACCGCGTTGCTCACCACTTGCGAGCCGCGATCGGCGACTTCCTGCGCACTGTTGGCGAGCGTCTGCGCGGTGCGCGCGTTTTCGGCGTTCTGCTTGACCGTGGCGGTGAGCTGCTCCATGCTCGCGGCCGTTTCCTGCAGCGAGGCCGCCTGTTCTTCGGTGCGCTGCGACAGGTCGTCATTGCCGGCGGCGATCTGGCGCGTCGCCGTGGAAATGGACTCGGAGCTGTGGCTGACCTTGCGCACCGTGTGGGAGAGCGCGTCCTGCATGGCCTTGAGGCTCGCCACGAGGCGGCCCATTTCGTCGCTGGAACGCGTTTCGAGGTTGGCGGTCAGGTCGCCGTCCGCAATGCGCTGGAGCGCACCCTGCACGTTCTCGAGCGGGGCGGCGATGGCGCGGTGCAGTCCCGCGGCGCACACGCCCGCCACCGCGAGGCCGAGCACGATCAGTGCGATGCTGCCGGCCCGCAGCCACGAATAGCGGTCCTGCGCGCGGTCGAACGCCTGCTCGCCGTGCGCCTTCTGCCATGCCTCGAGCGCGGTCGAGGCCTTGGTGAGCGCCACCGAGAGCGGCGGAATCTGCTTCATCGCAATGTCATCCTGAGCCTGGCGGTCGCCTTGCTTGATCGCGGCCATGAGCGGCTGGATGCCTTGTTCCAGCATGCCGGTGAGGGCGGCCTGAACGCCGTCGGCGAGCGCCTGTTCTTCGGGCGCGTGCGGCAGCGAGCGGTAGACCTCCCAGGCCTTGTTCGAAGTGGCGAGATAGTTCTGCGCCTTGTCGAGCAGAGGCTGAACGTCGGGTGCGTCGGGGTGCAGGAGGATGCGGTCGAGCGTCGTGCGCGCGATGGTCAGATTCAGGTTCGTTTTGCCGATGTTGATGGCGGCGGCCAGCTGGTTCGAGTAGGCATAGCCGAGCGCCGTATTGGTGCGCGACATGCCTGCAAGGCCGGAAACGCCGGCTGCCACGATCAGCAAGGCCAGCACTCCGACCGCGATGCGCAGACGGACAGAGATAGAGAGTCGTGCAAACACGAAGAGGGCTCCAGAACGCAAGGGGCTACGTAGCAGAAAAACGGTCGTGCTTCGCGCGTGAGACGGCAAAGCACTGAACATGTTTACGGCGCTGGGCGAAGGAACTGAAGGTCGGCGCGGGAACCCTTGCGCAATGGTGGTTTTCCCCAGTCAAGCGGGAAAAATTGTGTGCGCCTCAGGGCGCCACGGAGCTACCCAGTATGCGCTGACGAACTCTCAGTCGCCGTTGATGGCATTTCGACGACCGGGCGGTTGTCCGTTCAGTCGGTTGTCGTGGGGCACGACGCGACGAAGCCGCTGGTTGCCGTTGGTCACTCGGCCACGTTGACGAACGAGCAGGGTATGGGTGGCGTCGTCGTGTTGCAGTGCCAGTGAGGCGCCTGGGCACGGCATTTTAGCTGCGCCCCGAATGCCTGAGGCGCTTGAGCACGAGCACGCAGAGGGCGGGCAGATGCACGACGCCCATGCCGCACGCGATCACCGCCCACGGCGGCGCGACCGTGCCGGACATCATCGCGCCGATCACGCCGAAGCACAGGCCGGCCAGCAACAGCGTGGCGTGGGCGATGACGCGCTTCGGGCCGCGCTCGGTGAAGCGCGGAATGTTCGCGTGGACATACACGACGATCAGCAGGGCGGCGGTGGCAACGGCGGGGAACAGCATGTTCGAATCCTCGATTCCAGCAACGATGACGGTAAAGTCTTCGACTGTAGTGGAGGATTGCCGTTGCGTCGATGGCTAGAGGGTTGCGGAAGGGGTTAGCACCACACCACGCTGTCGTACGCGACCGTACGGCGATAGACGTTCTTGCCGCGCCAGCTGGAAAACTCCATATACGCGCATTCCAGCACCAGAATCCAGTTCGTGACCCGCATCGCCGCCCCCAAAGGTGTTCCCGGTTGTTCGTTCGACTGCGAGACCAGTCTATGACCCGGGAGCGGCGGACAATGCGGCGAGCAAGGCGCGATATCGCGTCCAGTTCGCCGCATTGCCGGATCAGGCGGGCGGCGCGAGCGGCATGAGCACGAAGTCGAACGTGGAGCACCAGGGCGTGGCGCTGTCGGCCGCCCGCTCGTACGGCGCGACGAGCGATGCTTTCACGCCGAACACAGCGTCCGACTGCAGGTAGGGATCGTCGCCCACGAAGGTATGCGTGACCACCTTCTGGAAGCCCGGTGCGGTGATGAGGAAATGCATGTGCGCGGGCCGGTACGGGTGGCGGCCGAGGTTTGCGAGCATCTTGCCCACCGGGCCGTCGTGCGGGATCGGGTACGAGACCGGCTTGATGCCGACGAAGCGATAGGCGCCGTCCGCGCCGGTCGTGAAGATGCCGCGGTTGTTCCACCTGGGCTGCACGCCGGGCTGCTGCACGTCGTAGTAGCCGTCGGCGTTGTCGGACCACACGTCGATGCGCGCGCCCTCCACCGGACGGCCTTCGAGATCGAGCACGTGGCCCTCGAACAGGCAGCGCTCGCCTTTACCGTCGGCGGTGATGCACGCGCCCATCTCGCGCTCGGGCGCGCCGGCCACATGGAACGGGCCGAACACGGTGTTTTCGGTGGCGGCGGCCGGGCGGCGGTTGTTGATGGCGTCCACGAGCATGGAAAACCCTAGCGTGTCCGAGAGCAGGATGAACTCCTGGCGCTCGGCGCTGCAGAGCTGGCCGGCCGTGGTGAGGAAGTCGATGGCGGCTTCCCATTCCGGCTGGGTGAGCTGCACTTCTTTCGCGAATGCGTGCAGATGGCGCACGAGCGCGCTCATCACCTCGCGCAGACGCTCGTCGGCGTCTTCGCCGATACGCGCATTGACGGCCTCGGCGGAGGCGGCTTCGCTGAAGAACTGGGTCATGGTTCGGGGTTACCTGTAGGGTTGCCAGGCGGGTTGCCAGTCGTTACCTGGTGTTGCCTCGTGTTTTCTGATCGCAGTGACATCGACGTCGTGCTGTAACAGCGCGTATTGTGCGCCTGTCGCCATCGGGAACCAAAATCTGGTCCAATGAGCCGATTCGACAGCCGTTCCCCGTTCCCATCCGTCATGCTGAAAAACCTCTGGTACGTCGTGGCCGCCGCCGCGGACCTGCGCGAGCAGTGGCTGCCGGTCACGCTGCTCGGCCACCGTTTCGTCGCGTTTCGCAATCCCCTGTTCGACGGACGCTTTCGCGCGCGCAATCTGCGCATTTTCGAGGAAGACCACGCGGTGCTGCGGCGCATCCGGCCGGTTCGCGTGCCGGAGAGTTGGCAGAGCGATGTGTCGGTGAAGTCGGATGCCCTGCAGATCGCGTTCAGGCAGCGCGTGCGGGCGCTGGCGGAGGGCGGCTGGAGCGTGCCGGAGGCGGCGCAGGCGAGCCGCGTGGCTAGGGTGATTGCCTGCCCGATGCGGCGCACGGTGAACACGTGGGCGCTGGAGGCGGCCCTGGCCCCCGAGGCGCCGCCGATCGCCGCGATCGCCGCGACCACGCCGCGCTGAACACGGGCGTGCCCTGGATGCGATGCGCGGCTCCGAACGCCCGTTTGCCCGCTCGGAGCCGTGCGCCGGGCTACTACGCTCAGTGGCGCGGCGTCACCGGCTCGACCGCTGCCCAGTACGGCTCGGCGCCGTAATACGCGTGCAGCGTGCTGCCCCAGCTCGCGTCGGCCATGGCGGGCCAGCTGTCCCGGTCGAAGCCCGGCGCTTCCTTCACGCGCTCGGACGACACGTTGAGCAGGAAGCACTTGCGGCTCGTGTCGAGCATGAGCGCGCTCCAGGGAATGGCGAGCAGCTTGTCGCCGATGCCGAGAAAGCCGCCGCTCGACATCACCACGTAGGCTACGCGGCCGCTCTGCACGTCGAGCATGATTTCCTTGATCTTGCCGACTTCCTGGCCGTCCGAACTCAGCACGCGGTCGCTGTCAAGCGTGCTGGCGGCCATCACATCGGGGCCCGGCCCCGCCGCGCTCACGCGGCCCTTGCCGACGATGCGCACGCCATTGCCGGTCGGCATGGGCGGAGGAATGAAGGTGGGCATGTTGGTCTCCAGACAGGAAGGGAACAACGTTGAGTCCGGCCAGACTCCCGACGATTCCCGTGTCAGGCGGCAGGCGATGCCGCGGCGGTCTGGCCGCCTGCTGTTGATAGAGCAAACGGCGTACCGCGTCGCGCCCTCGATTCGATGCGCCGGCGCGAGGCGCATCGGGGGCGTTCCTGCCTGGTTGGAGACCGCTTTGGAGGCCCGCTTTGGAGATCCACCCTGGGCCGCGCCGTCGATGCCTTATGAAGCCGGCGTGGCCGCCTTTTGCGGGGTGTCGACGTCGTAGCGTTTCGCCTGCTCGAAGAACGCGCGTTCGGCGGCCTTGTTCATCACCAGAATGCTGATGCGCCTGTTCAGCGGGCTGTCCGCCGTGTCGTGGTCGAGCGGCAGGACGTCGGCGAGGCCGCGCACCTGGAGCAGTTTCTCCTCGCTCAGGTGGCCGGCTACCAGCGCGCGGCGCGCGGCGTTGGCGCGCTCGCTCGACAGCTCCCAGTTCGAGTAGCCGGCGAGGCCGCCCGAGTAGGGCACCGAGTCGGTATGCCCCGCGATCGATACGCCGCTGTCCACGTCGTTCAGCGCGCTGCCGATCTGCACGAGTATCTCGTAGGCGTAGTCCTCGAGCTTCGCGCTGCCGGTCGCGAACATGGGGCGCTTGAGCGAATCGACCAGCTCGATACGCAGGCCTTCGTCGGTGATCGACATGCGGATCTGGTCGCGGGACGCGCGCAACTCCGGCTTGCGCTCGATGAGTGCCGAGAGCTTTTCCTTGAGCTGTGAAAGGCGCGACTTGTCGACCGCCTCTACGGGCACGGCGTGCGAGAGCGTGGGCTGCGCGTTCGAGCCGCCCACGGCCGGCGTCTTGCTCGACAGGTCACGGCCGCCGCCTTGCACCACGCTCGGGTTGGGGTTCGCGGCGTCGGGCTTGCTGCCGAGCATGGCCGAGAGCGGCGTGTTGAAATACTTCTCGATGCCGTCGCGATCGTACTGCGACGTCGAGCCGAGCAGCCACATCAAGAGGAAAAACGCCATCATCGCGGTCACGAAGTCGGCATAGGCGATCTTCCATGCGCCGCCGTGGTGGCCCTCGTGGCCGCCTTTCTTCACGCGGCGCACCACCAGCGTGGTCTTGCTGCCCTCGGTGTCGCGCGCGGCGCGCGAGCCTGGAGTACGTTCGGCCATCTCGGGACTCCTAAGCGGCCTTCGGCGTCCTGGTCGCGCGCACCGCTTCGTCGAGCTCCTGGAAGCTCGGGCGGTCGGCGGTGAACAGCACCTTGCGGCCGAATTCCACGGCCACGGGCGGCGCATAGCCGGCGAGCGACGCGAGCAGCACGGCCTTCACGCACTGGAACGGCTTGCTGGCGGCGCGGCCCTTGGCGTTGAGCAGGTCGGCGATCGGACCGACGAAGCCATAGGCGAGCAGAATGCCGAGGAACGTGCCCACGAGCGCACCCGCGATCATCTCGCCGAGCACGGCGGGCGGCTTGCCGACCGAGCCCATGGTGTGCACCACGCCCATCACGGCGGCCACGATGCCGAAGGCGGGCAGGCCGTCGGCCATCTTCTGGATGGCGTTGGGCGCAATCGACACCTCGGAGTGATGCGTGTCGAGTTCTTCGTCCATGAGGTCCTGCATTTCCATCGGATTCACGTTGCCGCTCGACATCATGCGCAGATAGTCGACGATGAAGTCGAGCAGATGATGGTCGTCGAGCACGCGTGCGTATTTCTGGAAAATCGGGCTGTTATCGGGTGCTTCGATGTCGGCCTCGAGCGCCATCATGCCTTCCTTGCGCGCCTTTTGCAGCAGCTCGTAGAGGAGGGCGATCAGCTCCAGGTATTGCGCCTTCGTGTAGCCGCCGCCCTTGAAGCAGGTGGGCAGCGCCTTGAGCGTCTTGCCGAGCGTGGCGGTGGGGTTGCTCACCACGAACGCGCCCAGCGCCGCGCCAAAAATACACAGGAGTTCGAACGGTTGTACGAGCGCGGGCAGGTGTCCCCCGACGCCCACGAAGCTCCCGATCACCGATCCGAGCACGACGATCCAGCCAATTGCTACAAACATGATGTCTACCTTTTCATTCTCAAAGTGCTACGGGTCAACCTGGTCAGGCCGGCTCGACGAGACGCTTGAGCCGCGCCTCGTTCGCCGCACGATCCACGTTCAGCAAGGCGTCGATTTCGCGCGCCGCCATCGCCTTGCCGAAGAAATAGCCTTGCGCGTAGTCGCAGCCCTTCGCCGCCAGCGTGCGCGCGAGTTCCGCGGTCTCCACGCCCTCGGCCACGGTGCTCATGCCCAGGTTCGAGGAGAGCGCGATGATCGCGTCGACGATCTTGACGCTCTCGTTGCACGAGGACATCGAGAGCACGAAGGAGCGGTCGATTTTCAGCTTGTCCACCTTCAGCTCGCGCAGGTGCTGCAGGCTCGAATAGCCGGTGCCGAAGTCGTCGAGCGACATGCGCAGCCCCGCGTTGCGGAAGTCCGCGAGCACGGCGCGCGCAGCGTCGAAGTCGTACATCAGCGCCGATTCGGTGATCTCGATCTCCATGCGCTCGGGCGGCATGCCCTCGTCGGCGAGGATCCTGAGCAGCAGCGCCGCGAGTTGCGTGTCCTTGAACTGCGCGGGCGAGAGATTGAGCGCGAGGTGGTAGCGCGAGGGCCAGCCCAGCGCATCGCGGCACGCGCGCCGCAGGATCGAAGCCGTGAACGCGGGCGAAATGCCCATCTGCTCGATGAGCGGCACGAACACCTCGGGCGAGATCCAGCCGCGCTGCTCGTGGTGCCAGCGCGCGAGAATCTCGAAGCCGGTGGTCTGGCCGTCGGCGAGGCGCACGAGCGGCTGGTAGAACGGCCGGATCTCGCCACCCGCGAGCGCGCGGCGCAGGTCCGATTCGAGCGAGGCCTGCAGGCGCAGCTCGTCGTCCATCTTCTGCTCGAAGAAGCGGTACGTGCCCTTGCCTTCGCACTTGGCGCGGTACATGGCGATATCGGCGGCGCGCAGCAGCGCGTCCGGGTCGCCGCCGTCGCGCGGGCAGCATGCAATGCCGATGCTCGCGTCCACGTTGATACGCAGCTTGCCGATGTCGATGGGCGCGCGCGTGGCGGCGAGCAGGCGCTGCGCCAGCTCGCTCGCGGCCTCGATGTGGTCGTCGCGATGCACGCGGGCGAGCACGGCGAACTCGTCGCCGCCCAGGCGCGCGACCGTGTCGCCGTCGCGCACTACGCGGCGCAGGCGCGCGGCGATCTCGCACAACACCGTGTCGCCCGCGGCGTGGCCGTGAAAGTCGTTGACGGGCTTGAAGCGGTCGAGGTCGATCACGAACACGAGGTAGTCGGGCGCGCGGTGCTGCGTGCGCTCCAGCGCGGCGCTCATCTCCGCCGCGAGCAGACGCCGGTTGGGCAGGCCCGTGAGCGGATCGTGGCGCGCCAGCGCCTGGGCGTGGGCCTCGGCGGCGCGCGTGGCTTCGTGGGCGAGATGCAGCTCGCGGGACTTTTCGCATAACGTATCGAAGGCATGCGCCATCGCGCCGATCTCGTCGGTGCGGTTCATGTCGGGCAATGCGCGCATGTCTTCGCCGTGCGCGAGGCGCACGAGCGAATCGGTCAAGGTATGCAGCGGACGCAGCAGCGTGCGCTCGAGGTAGTGCAGCAGCACGAGGCCAAAGGCGAGCGTGGCGAGCGCGATGGCAAAGGCGGCTTCGAGCGTGTGATGCACGCGCAGGATGCCGCGCTGGACCTGGTTGTGCAGCCGTTCGACAGCGAGCTCACGCGGCGCGGCAGAGTCGGCTTGCCGCTGCGGCGCGTCGCCTTCCTGCGCGGCGCTTTCATCGTGCCAGCTCGTATCCACACGTTCGAAGGCGTGGCCAAATGCGATCAATTGGCTTGCCAGCAGCGTGGTTTGCGTGGCGAACAACGCAAAGAACAGGCCGATGAAAAACTTCGTGCGTGCGCGAATCGAGGCGCGCAACGTTGCGCGCGCACGTACTAGCCAGGGAAGCGCCGCCGGGGGATTCAAGGCAGCGGCGGGATCGGGCATGGCCGCCACGGTTTCCTGTCTCATGTCTCGATGTCCGTGTGGCGTTAGATTCTGCGTGTGCGCACCTGCGCCGCGAGGCGGCGCACGGCGTAGTGGCGCGACGTGCCGGCAGGCGCATGAGCGCTGCGCGACGGCGCGCGACGCGCACGGGGTGCCGCGCTCATGCGCGCGCTGGCGCCGCAGCCGGCGGCAATGCGCGCCGCGGTGGCGATGCGGGTGGTCAATTTCAGTCGCAGGGTTTGCGCGGGGGTTCTCATGGTGACACCGGAAGGGTGGAGCTTTGCCCTTTTTACGGCGGTGAAAAAGCGTTGCTGAAGTCGCCAGACATGTTTTTTTTGAGGGCTTGATCGATTTCTCAACACGTTAACCGGCCGGTTAAAAATGGCATGTATTTCGGATGGCGAAGCAATTTATCCACAGTGAAATTTGCGGAGGGAAGATGCGCAACGCCCGTGTGGCCGGGCCACGCGAGCAGCACGGATATGACGGCCGTGGCGCTCGATGATTGCGCATCCACACGTATACCGAACTTTCGTGCGCTTAAATTGCGATTCCTGCATAAGGGAAAGGCCTGGCGCGCAAGGCTAGCGCGATATGCGCGGTGCGCGCATTCCCGCGCTTCAGTTTTTGCTTGATCCGGCCGTAAACCCAGGTAAGGCGCGCCGGTGCGGAAAGCGCCACGCAAACCGTATCCGTCCTGCCGGGCCCCCCACACGATGATCACTGCTCCGCTTCCTCTGGATGAGGACGTCCGCCTTCGGGCGTTGCGGCAACTCGACATACTCGACACCGATCCCGAAGAGGCATTCGAGCGCATCTCGCGGCTCGCCGCGTTCGCGTTCGACATGCCGATCGTGCTGATCTCGCTCGTGGACGAAGACCGCCAGTGGTTCAAGTCGCACCACGGGCTGGCCGCGTGCGAGACGCCGCGCAGCGTGTCGTTCTGTGCCCACGCCGTGCTGAGCAAGCGCATGCTCGTGGTGGAAGACGCGCTCGACGACGAGCGCTTTCTCGACAATCCGCTCGTCACGGGCGCACCGAACATCCGCTTCTACGCGGGTTCGCCGCTATGCCTCGCCGACGGCCAGGTGGTCGGCACGCTGTGCCTGATCGACGAAAAGCCGCGTTCGTTCGACGCCGCCCAGGCCGCCGTGCTCGCGGATTTCGCGCACCTCGTCGAACGCGAGCTGGAATTGCGCCGGCAGTTGAACCGCTCGCGTACTGCGCACGAGCGCGACCGCCGTTCGCTCGCCATCAGCGAGGCGCGCTTTCGGACCGTGTTCCAGCAAACGCCGATCGGCAAGGCCGTGGTCGATCTCGACGGCCGCTTTCTCGACGTGAACCAGAAGTTCTCGGAGATCATCGGCTACGAGGAGAACGAGTTGCGCCGCCGCACGTTCGCCTCGGTCACGCATCCGGCCGACATCGCCGCCGATCTCGCGCAGGTGGCCGAACTGCTCGCGGGCCGCCAGGCCACGTATGCGATCGAGAAGCGCTATCTGCGGCCCGACGGCCAGGCCGTGTGGGTCAATCTCGCGGTGTCGCTCGTGCGCGACGTGTCGGGTACGCCGCTACATTTCATCGCGGCGGTGCAGGACATCACGAGCCGCAAGAAGAGCGAAGAGGCATTGCGCAACTATCACGTCGAGCTCGAAGAGCGCGTTCGCGAACGCACGGGCGAGCTGCGGCGCAGCCGCGACGCGCTGCAAACCATCACCGACAACGTGCCGGCGCTGATCGCCGTGGTCGATCGCGATCTGAACTACCAGTTCAACAACGAGACCTTCAAGCGCGTGTTCGGCGCGGAGCCGGCGGCGCTGCGCGGGCGCAGCCTGAGCGAGACGCTGCGCCCCGAAGTGTTCGAGCAGTTGCAGCCGCTCTTCGCACGCGCGCTGGCCGGTGAGCGCGTGACCTGCGACGAGGTGCGCTATCGGGCCGATGCCGACCGCGTTTGGTCTGCCACCTACATTCCGGCCAAGCGCGAAGGCAAGGTGACGGGCTTCTACGTGATGGCGCACGACGTGACCGAGCAGCGCCGTACCGAGCAACGTCTGCGCGAGGGCGCACTGATCGACCCGCTCACGGGGCTTGCGAACCGGCGCGCGCTGGAGGAGACGCTGTGCGAACTGCGCGCGAGCGGTGAGCCCTTCGCGCTCTTCTTCATGGACATGGATGGCTTCAAGTCCATCAACGACCGCCACGGCCACGACGTGGGCGACGCCTTGCTCAGGGAGGTCGCGCGCAGGCTCGTCGCCACCGTGCGCACGGGCGACGTGGTGAGCCGCCTGGGCGGCGACGAATTCGTGGTGGCGAGCCGCGGCGTGAGCGACGCGCGCACCGGCGAGCGCATCGCGGCGGCCATGTGCCGTGAAGTGTCGAAGGCGTTCGTCGTCGCGGGCCGCGTGATCGAGACGAGCGCGAGCGTGGGCGTCGTGCTGACTGGCGTGACCGGCGCGGCTGGCGTAGTGGACGCAACGAGCGCGATGCCCTCGGTCGAAGCCGGGAACAGGGCGCTGGCCGACGATCCGCTGTGTCTCGCCGATGCGGCCATGTACGAAGCGAAGCGCGCGGGGCGCAATACGTGGCGCGTGGCGCCGGGCGCTGAAGCGATGGCGGCGTCGTAAAGCTGCGCACACCGTTTTCATGTGACTGATTCGATCGCCGCTGGCGTCTGGCTGGCGGCAAGTACCGCGCTGCTCTCCACGCGCTGCCGCGCCCCTTGTCTCGCCTGCGGGCGACCTGTCTTTCCGGCTTCTGCTTCTACTTCTGCCGGCTTCTCCCTCCAAAATCCTGCAACGTGTACGCGGCGCGCAGTTTCGCGCCTCGTTGTGCTCGATCAAGCTAAATTTCCCCTCGCTATGCTCGAATAGGGTAAACCCATGGCGCGATGAAAATAAATTTTCACTAAGATCCGCCCATGTAATTCCATTTACGGCTGTGCCGTCCCAACTCCCGCTCACGCATGTCAACCCGATCGTCAACTCCCGACACGCCCGAAGCCGAGATCGTCGCGCGCATCACCGCCGCGATGCCCGTTCTCACACCGGGCCACCGGCGCATGGCCGAGTACGTGCTCGCGAACCTGTTTCATGCCGCGACCATGCGCATCGACGAACTCGCGGACGCGGTCGGCGCTTCGGTGGCCACGGCCAACCGCTTCGCGCGCTCGCTCGGCTTCGACGGCTATCCGCAGTTTCGCGAGGCGCTCGTGCGCGGCTTCGAGGCCACGCTCGCGCCGGTCGAGCGGCTGCGCAGCGCGCAGGAATCGCCGACCAGCGGCGCCGAGCTGTTCGGCGCCTCGCTGGAGCAGGCCGAGTCGAACCTGCGTTTGTCGCGCCAGTCGATCGACAGCGCAGCGGCCGCCGCAGCCGTGGACGCGATTCTCTCGGCGCGCCGCGTATACATAATCGGCTCGGGCACGAGCGCGTTTCTCGCCGGGCTCATGGAGAACGCGCTGCTGCCGTACCTGGACAACGTGCAGGCGCTCGCCTCGGTCGGCGGCGCCACGCATTCGGCGCGCAGGCTGCTTGGCGCGAACAGGGACGATCTGGTGATCGGCATCGCGTTTCCGCGCTACGTGGACGACACGATCAAGCTCTCGCGCCACGCCGCGAAGCTGGGCGCGCGCGTGCTCGCGCTGACCGACAGCATCGATTCGCCGCTCGCGCGCTTCGCCGATCTCACGCTGCTGATCCGCTCCGAGCGTCGCCTCGCGGCGAACTCGGAAGCCGCGGTGCTGGCCGTCATCGAAGCGCTGTGCGACGCCGTGGCGTTGCGCGCGAAGGATTCCGTCGTCGCCGCGGCGGCCATCACCGAATCGGTGCTGCCGTGGCTCAGTTCGACCTCGGCGCAGGCGCCTGCCGCGCCTGCGGCACCGTCTTCCCCAACGAAAAAGAAGTCATGAAATCGAACGCAGTCATTGCCATTCACGGCGGCGCCGGCACGATCCTGCGCGCATCGATGGCGCCCGAAGTCGAAACCCGCTATCTCGACGCGCTGAGCGGCATTCTCGCGGCTGGCCAGCGCATCCTGGCCGAAGGCGGCAGCGCGCTCGACGCCGTCGAGGAAGCGGTGCGCCTGCTCGAAGACTGTCCGCTATTCAACGCGGGCCACGGCGCGGTGTTCACGTCCGCGGGCACGCATGAACTCGACGCCTCGATCATGGACGGCCGCTCGCTCGAAGCGGGCGCCGTGTGCTGCGTGACGCGCGTGCGCAATCCGGTGCTGGCGGCGCGCCGCGTGCTGGAGCAGAGCGAGCACGTGCTGTTCACGGGCGAAGGCGCGGAAGCATTTGCGGCGGCCCAGGGCCTCGAATTCGTCGATCCCGGCTATTTCCACACCGATGCGCGCTACCGCCAGTGGCAGCTCGCCCGCGGCGAAGCGCGCGCGATGCTCGATCACGATGGGGCAACGCTCGAAGCGAAGGCGGCAGCAAACGCATCGGGAGACAGCTTGCCGCACGAGCCGATCGACCCGAATCGCAAGTTCGGCACGGTGGGCGCAGTGGCGCTCGACGCATACGGCCACCTCGCGGCGGCGACTTCGACGGGCGGCATCACGAACAAGCAGGTGGGCCGCGTAGGCGACGCGCCGCTGATCGGCGCGGGCTGCTATGCCGACGACGCCACTTGCGCGGTGTCCACCACAGGATCGGGCGAAATGTTCATGCGCATGGTCGCGGCCTATGACGTGGCGGCGCAAATGAAATATCGCGGTGTTTCGCTCTCCGAAGCCGCGACGAATGTCGTGATGGAGCAGTTGCCGCGCATCGACGGCCGCGGCGGCCTGATCGCCGTGGACGCACAAGGCAACGTGGTCCTGCCGTTCAACACCGAAGGCATGTATCGCGGCTATGCGCGCGTGGGCGAAGCGCCCGTTGCGTCGATCTACGCTTAAGCGGCGCATCGTTTTGCGCACCAAACAAAGGAATCCTCATCGTGCCGATGTCCTCGCACTCTCCTGATATCGCGCCGGCCGGCGAACAGGCCGCGCTGCCGCCGAACCGCGTGATCGACGTCCGTAACCTTTCCGTGTCGTTCAGGCGCGGCGCGGGCACGTTCGAAGCCGTGCGCAATCTGTCGTTTCACGTCGACCGGGGCGAGACGCTCGCCATCGTCGGCGAATCGGGCTCGGGCAAATCGGTCACGTCGCTTTCGCTGATGCGGCTCGTCGAGCACGGCGGCGGCAGCATAACGGGCGGCCGCATCGACCTGCGCCGCCGCAACGGCAGCGTGCTCGATCTCACGCGTGCCAGTGCCTCGACCATGCGCTCGGTGCGCGGCGCGGACATCGCGATGATCTTCCAGGAGCCGATGACCTCGCTGAATCCGGTGTTCACGGTGGGCAACCAGATCAGCGAGGCGATCGCGCTGCATCAGCAGATGAACGCCGCGCAGGCGCGCGCCGAAACGCTGCGCCTGCTCGACCTCGTGCGTATTCCCGAGGCGCGCCGCGTGATGGACCGCTTCCCGCATCAGCTTTCGGGCGGCATGCGCCAGCGCGTGATGATCGCGATGGCGCTCTCGTGCAAGCCCGCGCTCCTGATCGCCGACGAGCCGACCACGGCGCTCGACGTGACGATCCAGGCGCAGATCCTGCAGCTGATTCGCGGCCTGCAGGACGAGATGGATATGGGCGTGGTCTTCATCACGCACGACATGGGCGTGGTGGCCGAAGTGGCGGACCGCATCCTCGTGATGTATCGCGGGGAAGCGGTGGAAGAGGGCGCATCCGATACGCTGTTCGCCGCGCCTTCGCATCGCTACACGCAAGCGTTGCTCGCCGCCGTGCCGAAGCTCGGCGCGATGCAGGGCACCGACTTGCCGGAGAAGTTCCCGCTGCTGTCGATGAGCGAGGCGGCGCGCCCCGTCGCAACGTCAACGCTCCCGGCGAACGCGCCGAAAACGCAGGCGGCGCCGGTCCTGCGCGTGCGCGACCTCGTCACGCGCTTCCCCGTGCGCAGCGGTTTGTTCGGCAAGGTCACGGGCCGCGTACATGCGGTCGAAAAAGTCAGCTTCGATCTTCACGCCGGCGAAACGCTCGCGCTGGTGGGCGAGTCCGGTTGCGGCAAATCGACCACGGGCCGCTCGCTGCTGCGGCTCGTCGAGAGCCAGAGCGGCACGATCGAATTCGGCGGCCGGAATATCAGCACCCTCACGGGCCCCGCGCTGCAGACGTTGCGCCGCGATATCCAGTTCATTTTCCAGGACCCGTTCGCCTCGCTCAACCCGCGCCTCACGGTGGGCTTCTCGATCATGGAGCCGCTGCTCGTGCACGGCATCGCGAAGGGCGCAGAGGCGCAGGCGCGCGTGGAGTGGCTGCTCGATCGCGTGGGATTGCCGAAGTCGGCGGCGGGCCGCTATCCGCACGAATTCTCGGGCGGCCAGCGTCAGCGCATCGCCATCGCGCGGGCGCTGTCGATGAACCCGAAAGTCGTGATCGCCGACGAATCGGTGTCGGCGCTCGACGTTTCCGTGCAGGCGCAGATCGTCAACCTGATGCTCGACCTGCAGCAGGAGCTGGGCGTGGCGTACCTCTTCATCTCGCACGATATGGCCGTGGTGGAGCGCGTGAGCCATCGCGTCGCGGTGATGTATCTCGGGCAGATCGTTGAGATCGGCCCGCGCCGCGCCGTGTTCGAGAACCCGCAGCACGCCTATACGAAGAAGCTCATGGGCGCGGTGCCGATTGCCGATCCGGCGCGCCGCCACGCGAAGCGCGTGCTCGCCGCCGACGAACTGCCGAGCCCGATTCGCGCAACCGGCGACGAGCCGCAGGTCCTGCCGCTCGTGGCGGTCGGCCCCGGTCACTTCGTTGCGAAGCATCGGGTGGGCGGCGCTTACTGAGCGCGCCGCCATGCCACGCAATCGTTCGCAGTCCAGCTGGAATATTTCGCCGAGTCGTCAAGATTCATTGCTATGGAGACCTGATTGATGAAAGAAGTCAAAACATGGATGAAGGGCAGCGCGCTCGCACTCGCGCTGATCGCGGGCGCGCCTGCCGTACAAGCCGCCGGACAGCGCGCGGTGATGGCCGTCGATTCGACCTTCTCGACGCTCGACCCGTACGACGCCAACGACACGCTCTCGCAGGCGGTGTCGAAGTCGTTCTACCAGGGCCTGTTCGGTTTCGACAAGGACCTCAAGCTCACCAACGTGCTCGCCACGAGCTATGAAGTGAGCGGCGATGGCCTCGTCTATACCTTCAGGCTGCGCGAGGGCGTGAAATTCCAGGACGGCACCGACTTCAACGCGGCGGCGGTGAAGGCGAACTTCGACCGCGTGACGGACCCGGCGAATCACCTGAAGCGCTACAACATGTTCCGCCGCATCGCGAAGACCGAAATGGTCGATCCGTACACGGTGAAGGTCACGCTCAATGCGCCGTTCTCGGCGTTCGTGAACGTGCTCGCGCACCCTTCGGCGGTGATGATCTCGCCGGCGGCCATGAAGAAGTGGGGCAAGGACATCGGCCTGCATCCGGTGGGCACGGGCCCGTTCGCATTCGTAAAGTGGGACCCGGCCGGCGACCTCGTTGTGCACAAGTTCGACGGCTACTGGAAGAAGGGCTACCCGAAGATCGACGAGATCGACTGGAAGCCGGTGGCCGACAACAACACGCGCGCGGCGCTCATGCGCACCGGCGAAGCGGACTTCGCCTTCCGCATTCCGTTCGAGCAGGCGAGCGCGTTCCAGTCGAACCCGAAGGTGGACCTGATCGCCACGCCCTCGATCATCCAGCGCTACATCAGCCTGAACACGGCGAAGAAGCCGTTCGACAACCCGCTCGTGCGCCAGGCGCTGAACTACGCGATCAACAAGGACGCGCTGGCGAAGGTAGCGTTCGGCGGCTATGCGCTGCCTTCGGACGGCGTGCTGCCGCAAGGCGTGGACTACTCGGTCAAGCTCGGCCCCTGGCCGTACGATCCGGCCAGGGCGCGCGAACTGCTCAAGCAGGCCGGTTACCCGAACGGTTTCGAAACGACGCTGTGGTCGGCGTATAACAACTCGACCGCGCAAAAGGCCATTCAGTTCGTGCAGCAGCAGCTCGCGCAGGTGGGCGTGAAGGCCAACGTCGAAGCGCTCGAAACGGGCACCGCGGTCGCGCGCGTGGAAAGCGCGCAGGACCCGGCAACGGCCGGCGTGCGCATGTATTACATCGGCTGGTCGTCGTCCACGGGCGAGGCGGACTGGGGCATCTCGCCGCTGCTCGCTTCGGCATCGTGGCCGCCCAGGCTCATGAACACGGCGTACTACAAGAACCCGGCGGTCGACGAGGACCTCGCAAAGGCGCTCGAAACGACGGACCGCGCGCAAAAGACGGCGTTCTACGCCGATGCGCAAAAGCGTATCTGGGCCGACGCCCCGTGGGTGTTCCTCGTGAAGGAGAAGGTCGTGTACGCCCGCAGCAAGCGCCTGGCCGGCGCGTATGTGGCGCCCGACGGCTCGTTCAACTTCGACGAGATCTCGATTCGCTAATGCGTTGCGCGGCGCGCCGGAACCGTTGGGTCCGGCGCGCCGCGCACGCCCCGATGCAGTAACGCGCTCATGCTGAATTTCATTGTCAAACGCTCGCTGGGTCTGCTGCCGACGCTCCTGATCGTCGCGGTCCTCGTGTTCCTGTTCGTGCACCTGCTGCCGGGCGACCCGGCGCGCCTCGCGGCCGGTCCCGAAGCGGACGACGCCACGGTCGCGCTCGTGCGCGCCGACCTCGGCCTCGACCGGCCGCTGCCGCAGCAGTTCCTCCACTTCTTCGTGCGCATCGCTCACGGCGACTTCGGTGTCTCCATGCGCAGCAAGCGCCCGGTCGTCACCGAAATCGGCGAGCGCTTCATGCCCACGCTGCTGCTCACGCTCACCAGCATGGTCTGGGCCGTGGTGTTCGGCATGGCGATCGGCATCGTTTCGGCCGTGTGGCGCAATCGCTGGCCCGATCGCATCGGCATGGCGCTCGCGGTGTCGGGAATTTCGTTTCCGGCGTTCGCGCTCGGCATGGCGCTCATGGAGCTGTTCTCGGTGCACCTGGGCTGGCTGCCCGTGGTGAGCGACGGTTCGTGGCGCAGCTACGTGCTGCCGTCGGTCACGCTCGGCGCGGCCGTGGCGGCGGTGATGGCGCGCTTCACGCGGGCGTCGTTCGTCGAGGTGCTCAACGAGGACTTCGTGCGCACGGCGCGCGCGAAGGGCGTGGCCGAGCAATGGGTGGTGATCAAGCATTGCCTGCGCAACGCGATGATTCCGGTCGTCACGATGATGGGCCTGCAGTTCGGCTTCCTGCTGGGCGGCTCGATCGTCGTGGAGGTGGTGTTCAACTGGCCGGGCCTCGGGCGGCTGCTCGTCGATTCGGTGGCGATGCGCGATTACCCCGTGATTCAGGCAGAAGTGCTGTTGTTCTCGCTCGAGTTCATCGTCATCAATCTGATCGTGGACGTGCTGTACGCGGTCATCAATCCGACCATTCGATTCAGGTGAGCCCGCCATGAGCACGACCCTAAACGAAGCCGTACGCGCAGAGGACGACGCGATCCGCACGCCGTGGCGCGAATTCTGGCGCAAGTTCCGCAAGCAGCATGTCGCGCTCGGCGCGGGCGCATTCGTGCTGCTGCTGGTGGTGATCGCGGTGTTCGCGCCGCATCTCGTGCCTTACGATCCGGAAAATTACTTCGACTACGACTCGCTCAACGCGGGTCCTTCGGCGGCCCACTGGTTCGGCGTGGACGCGCTGGGCCGCGATATCTTCAGCCGCATTCTCGCGGGCACGCGCATCTCGCTCGCGGCGGGCTTTCTTTCGGTGGCGCTGGGCGCCTTGGTCGGCACGTTCTTCGGCCTGCTCGCGGGCTACTACGAAGGCTGGTGGGACCGCATCACCATGCGGGTGGCCGACGTGCTGTTCGCATTCCCAGGTATTCTGCTCGCCATCGGCGTGGTGGCGATCCTCGGCAACGGCATGATCAACGTGGTCTGTGCGGTGGCGGTGTTCAGCATTCCGGCATTCGCGCGGCTCGTGCGCGGCAATACGCTCATGCTCAAGCACCTCACGTATGTCGAGGCCGCGCGCAGTATTGGCGCGTCGGACTGGACCATCATCATGCGCCATATTCTGCCGGGCACCGTGTCGTCCGTGATCGTGTATCTGACCATGCGGATCGGCACGTCGATCATCACGGCGGCGAGCCTGTCGTTCATCGGCCTCGGCGCGCAGCCGCCCACGCCGGAGTGGGGCGCCATGCTCAACGAGGCGCGCGCCGATATGGTGACGGCGCCGCATATCGCGCTGTTCCCAAGCCTTGCCATCTTCCTCACCGTGCTCGCGTTCAATCTGCTGGGCGACGGCTTGCGCGACGCACTCGACCCGAAGCTGGACCGCGCATGAGCATCGATCGTGGAGATACCGCGCCGCATGTCGGCACACTGCCGAGCGGCGCGACGGGAACGATTGCCGACGTCAGCGGCGTGCGTGTCGGGCATTGCACGCTCGACTCTGGCGAGGTGCAAACCGGCGTGACCGTGCTGCTGCCGCATGGCGGCGACCTGTTTCGCGAGAAGGTGCCGGCGGGCGCCTGTGTGATCAACGGATTCGGCAAGAGCATCGGGCTCATGCAGCTCGAAGAGCTGGGCGTGCTCGAAACGCCGGTCGCGCTGAGCAACACGTTCGCGGTGGGTACGCTCGCCCAGGCGCAGATTCGCGCAGCGGTCGCGGCGAATCCGCAAATCGGGCGCGGCTTGCCGACCGTCAATCCGGTCGTGTTCGAGTGCAACGACGGCTATCTGAACGATATCCAGGCGCTGGCGGTGCATGAGGCGCACTATCTCGCGGCCTGCGCGGCGGCGAGCGCCGACTTCGCGCGCGGCAGCGCAGGCGCGGGTCGTGGCATGTCGAGCTTCGACCTGAAGGGCGGCATCGGCACGGCGTCGCGCGTGGTGCAGGCGGCGGGCGCGCAGTACACCGTGGGCGCGCTCGTGCTGGCGAACTTTGGCCGCTTGCCGATGCTGACGATCGGCGGCGTGCCCGTGGGGCGCGAGCTGGCGGCGCGCGCGGCGTCGAACCGCGCGAGGCAGGAGCCCGAGAAGGGCTCGATCATCATGCTGATCGCCACGGACGCGCCGCTCGACGCGCGGCAGCTTCGGCGCGTTGCGATGCGCGCGGCGGCGGGTCTCGCGCGCACGGGGTCCGTCTATGGACACGGCAGCGGCGATATCGCCATGGCGTTCAGCACCGCATACACGTTGGCGCACGACGCGCCGACCCACGCGTTGCCGCCCCTGCTCGCCGACTCGCAGCTCGATCCGCTGTTTCAGGCGAGCGCCGATGGCGTCGAGCAGGCGATTCTCGACGCCTTGTGGAGCGCGAGCACCGTGCACGGCCGCGACGGCCACGTGCGTCTCGCGCTGCGCGACGCGGCGCCCGATCTCGCCGCTCTGCTTTCAGGCGGGGCGCAAGCATGAAGGTCCTCATTTCGGTCGATATCGAAGGCATCGGCGGCGTCTTCAACGTTCAGCAAACGCGCGCAGGAAACGCCGAGTACGAGCAGGCGCGCCGCTGGATGACGCTCGAAGCGAACGCGGCCGTGGAAGGCGCGTTTTCGGGCGGCGCGAGCGAGGTGTGGGTCAATGACTCGCATGGCGGCTTCAACAACCTGCTGCTCGACGAGATCCACGCGCGCGTACGCGTGATACTCGGCAAGCCGCGCATGCTCGGCATGATGGCAGGCCTCGAGCACCGGCCCGCGCTCGTGTTCATGATCGGCTATCACGCCATGGCGCAAAGCCGCGGCATGCTCGCGCACACCATCAACAGCTTTGCGTTCGCGCGCGTGCTCGTCGATGGCGTGGCGACGGGCGAGGCGGGGCTGTATGGCGCGCTCGCGCAGGAATACGGCGCACGCGTGGCGCTGCTCAGCGGTGACGATGTATTCGAAGGCGAAACGCGGCCCGCTTTTCCCGATGCGAAGTTCGTGGTCGTGAAGCGCGCCGGCGGCCACGCGAGCGGCGACCTGCTGACGCCCGCCGCGAGCCGCGAACGGATCCGCGAAGCGGCGCGCGAAGCGGCCGGGCAGGTCGCGCGCGACGGCGCTTGGTGGGACCGCGCGTGTGCCGTGCCTCGTGTGCTCACGTGCGAGCTGCATACGCAGACCAGTGCGCTGGCCGATCTCTTTGCGCAGTGGCCCGGTGTCGAGCGCACGGCGGGCTGCGTGATCCGGTTCGTGGCGCCAACCGCCGAGGCCCTCGTGCGCACGCTCAATAGCCTGTCGGCGATGTCGGCGGTGCTGCGATGAGGCGGCCGCTGTTCTCCGTATTGTGCAACTAACTGTCGGGCCCGCCACGCATCAAACAACGGATCGGTGGCTTCGCCTCCAATCCGCGAAAAAGCCTGTCGCTCACCCCGTGAGGTCTTCCTCCAGCCGGTCGAACACCCGCTGCGTCGCGCCACGCGCGTGCAGCGCGAACAGCAGCAGCGAACGGCCCGTCACCTGGTAGATATCACCCGCCTCGAATTCGGGCAGTTCGTCGCGCACGGGCATGTTCGTGTCGATGAGGCAGCTCCACTGATCGTTGCCCGGTACGGAGGGCAGCGTGAATTCCACGACGTCGTGATAGGCGTTGAACACGATGAGCATGGTCGCATCCGAGGCGAGGCGCATGATGCCGCTCGTCTGCGATCGTCCATCGATCAGCATGCCGAAACAACGCATGGCCGAATCGTCCCACTGCTCCTGAGCGAGCGGTACGCCGGCGGGCGAGAGCCATTCGACGTCGGTGACGTCGAGGGTGGCGTTGTGCTCGCCGATGAGAAACCGGTTGCGTCGCAGCACCGGCAGCGCATGGCGCAGCGCGGTGAGCTTGCGCACGAAGTCGGCGAGCGCGCGGCCCGTGTCGTCGATGCCCTCCCAGTCCACCCAGCTCACGTCGTTGTCCTGGCAATATGCGTTGTTGTTGCCGCGCTGCGTGCGGCCGAACTCGTCGCCTGCGAGCAGCATCGGCGTGCCCTGCGAGAGCAGCAGCGTAGCGAGGAAGTTGCGCTTCTGGCGCTCGCGCAGCGCGCGGATCTCGGGGGCGTCGGTCGGGCCTTCCGCGCCGCAGTTCCACGAGAGATTGTCGCCGTGGCCGTCGCGGTTGTCTTCGCCGTTGGCTTCGTTGTGACGGTCGTTGTATGAAACGAGATCGTTCAGCGTGAAGCCGTCGTGCGCGGTGACGAAGTTCACGCTCGACCATGGCCGCCGCCCGCGCCGGTTGAAGCTGTCGCCCGAGGCGCACAGGCGCGTGGCGAGCTCGGGCGCCTTGCCCTCGTCGCCCTTCCACCAGGCGCGCGTGGTGTCGCGAAAGCGGTCGTTCCATTCCATCCAGCCGGGCGGGAAGCCGCCCACCTGGTAGCCGCCCGGCCCGCAGTCCCACGGCTCGGCAATCAGCTTCACGCTCGCGAGAATCGGGTCCTGGCGGCAGCTGTCGAGAAAGCCGCCGCCTTCGTCGAAGCCGTAGGGCTCGCGCCCGAGGATCGTCGCGAGGTCGAAGCGAAAACCGTCCACGCCCATTTCGAGCACCCAGTAGCGCAGGCTGTCCGTGACCATCTGCAGCACGCGCGGGTGCGAGAGGTTGAGCGTATTGCCCGTGCCGGTGTCGTTGATGTAGTAGCGCCGGTCTTCGGGTAGCCGGTAGTACGAAGCATTGTCGATGCCGCGAAACGAGAGCGTGGGACCGAGTTCGCTGCCTTCGGCCGTGTGGTTGTACACCACGTCGAGTATCACTTCGAGACCCGCCTGGTGCAGGCGGTCCACCATGTTCTTGAACTCGTCGATCGAGCCGTGCGCGCCCACCGAGTAGCGCGGGTCCGGCGCGAAGAAGCCGATGGTGTTGTAGCCCCAGTAGTTCGTGAGACCGCGTTCGAGCAGGTGGGAGTCGTTCACGAAGGTGTGGATGGGCAGCAGCTCCACGGATGTCACGCCAAGGCCGCGGATATATTCGAGCACCGGCGTCTGCGCGAGCCCCGCGAAGGTGCCGCGCTCTTCGTGCGGCACGTCGGGATGGCGGATCGTGAAGCCGCGCACGTGCGTTTCGTAGATGATCGTGCGCTCGCGCGGCACACGCTCGCGCATCGGGTGGTGCCATGTGAAGCCCTGATCGACCACGCGGCAGCGCGGCACATAGCGCGCGCTGTCTCGCGTGTCGAACGAGAGATCGCCGTCGCGGCTGCCGATCGTGTAGCCGAACACGGCGGGATGCCAGCGCAGCGCGCCCACGTGCGCCTTCGCATACGGATCGAGCAGCAGCTTGTGCGGATTGAAGCGATGGCCCGCCTGCGGCTCGTACGGCCCATGCACGCGATACCCGTAGATGGCGCCCGGTTCGAGTTCGGGCAGATAGACGTGCCACACCTCGTCGGTGTATTCGGGCAACTCGATGCGTTCGAGTTCGCGCAGGCCGCTCTTGTCGAACAGACACAACTCGACCTTGGTAGCGTTCGCGGAGAAGAGCGCGAAGTTCACGCCGCGGCCGTTCCAGGTGGCGCCGAGTGGGAACGGCTGGCCTTCTACGATGCGGGTAGCGGTTTTTTTCTTCATGGGCTCGTCGGTTGGGGACGCGATGGCGCGCGCCGCCAACACCGTTGCGCGCGAGGGCGGGGGCTTGAATCAAGCAAGCTTTGGGCCTGAGCGCCCAACGCAGGGGGAAGACGAGGGGAGAGGGGCCGGATGCGCGGGGCACCGCGGTGGTGCGCGCTGCGAGCGTGTAGCTTTGGCGCAGCGCGTGCACAGAATTACCGATTCTTTTGATGACTTCGCGTGCAGCGCCTACTTCACGGTTTGCACGACCTCGAAGCCTTCGAACTCGGGATGGCTCAAATAGACCGGACGGTTTGCACCGCCCGCGTTGCCCGCGTTCCGGTGCGCCGCGCGAAAGGCGTCGGAGCGCGTCCAGTCTTCGAAGTGCGCGTGGCTCGCCCAGATCGTGTGGCTCGCGTAGAGCACATGGTCTTCGCGCTGCGGGCCTTTGAGCAGATGAAATTCGATGAAGCCGGGCACTTGCTTCAAGTGCGTGTCGCGCGTGGCCCAGACTTCCTCGAATGCGGCCTCGGAGCCCGGCGCGACCTTGAAGCGGTTCATGGCGATATACATGCGGCGTTCCTCTTCGCGTACGGAAAATCGATTCGCAAGGCGGCGGGTGACTGCGGCCGCCGCTGCTTCGAGTTCCGATTATAAGAGGCCGTGAAAGCGCCTGCGCCGCGTCGGTCCATCGCCCTCAGGCCACGCGGAACACCTGCACGGTGCCGGCAAGCTTCGTGGATTGCGTGTCGAGCGCCTGGGCCGCGGCGGTCACCTGCTCGACGAGCGCCGCGTTTTGCTGCGTGACTTCGTCCATCTGCGTGACGGCGGTGTCGACCTGTTCGATGCCGCTTTGCTGCTGCTCCGAGGCGGAGGCGATCTCGTTCATGATGGCGGTCACGCGCTGCACCGATGTGTGCAGCTCGGCCATCGTCGCGCCCGCCGTGGAAACGAGTTCCGTGCCGTGCGAAACGGTGGCCACCGAATTCGTGATGAGGTCCTTGATCTCTTTGGCCGCCGCGGCCGAGCGCTGCGCGAGCGAACGCACCTCGCTCGCGACCACGGCGAAGCCGCGGCCTTGCTCGCCCGCGCGCGCCGCCTCGACGGCCGCGTTGAGCGCGAGGATATTGGTCTGGAACGCGATGCCTTCGATGATGGCCGTGATCTCCGAGATCTTGTGCGAACTGCCTTCGATCTCGCTCATCGTGCTCACCACGTCCTGCACGACATCGCTCCCGCGCGACGCCACGTTGGCCGCCGTTTGCGCGAGCGTGCTGCCCTGGCGGGCGTTGTCGGTGTTCTGCTTCACCGCCGACGTCAGCTCGTTCATGCTCGCGGCCGTCTCCTGGAGCGACGCGGCCTGTTCCTCGGTACGCGCCGAAAGGTCGATCATGCCCGCCGCGATCTGCCGCGTGGCCACCGAAACCGATTCGCTGCCGGAGCGCACGGCGCCCGTGACGGAGCCCAGTTCCTTGCGGGTCTTTTCGATGTTTTCCAGCAGCAGGCCCATTTCGTCGCGGCGCTGCGCGCGCACGGCCTGGCTCAGATTGCCCGAGGAGATTTCATCGAGGCTCTTGAGCGCGTAATTGAGGGGCTCCATGATCGCGCGGCGCAGCATCACCCAGCCGAGGCCCGCGCCGAGCAGGCCGAGCACGACCATGGCGGCGCTCACGCCCGAGAACAGATGGAAATTTGCTTCGGCCTCCTCATAACGCACCTTCGCGTTGTTGTAGAGGTGCTTCTTGACCTCGTTGTTCGCGGCGCTCATGGCGCTGTAAAGGTCGGAGAGCTGCGTCATCGCGATGTTGTCGGCGCTGGCCTTGTCGCCCGATTCGAGCGCCTTCGTGAAGTCCGACACCGCGTTGCGCATGGCGGTGCGCCGCTCGGTGGTCGCCGCGATGAGCGGCAGCTCGTCGCTCTCGTGCGGCATCTGCGTGAACTTCGTCCACCACTCGTCGGAGTTCTTGAAGAAGCCGGCGGCGCGCTGCAGCTGGTCGGGGACCGAGGGCGCGTCGGGGTGCAGCGCCACACGGTCGAGCACGAGGCGCGTGCGCGCGATATAGATTTCCGCGTTGTCGATGGCCGTGGATTCGGCGAGCTTGTTGCGATAGGTGTCGCGGTTGGCGCTATTGGCCTTTTCGGTGCTGATGAAGCCGAGAACGCCGGAAACCGTGAGCAGGAGGGCGAGAAGCGCGAACGTGAGGGCGATGCGCGCCCGAATGGTGAGTGTCATGCGTCGGTACCGTTTTGACCAGGGGCAACGCAAGCGGGGCGGCCCATCTCCGCGGGCGGCCGCCGACGGGCGTCACCTTACATATCGACAGCTGGCGGTCGGGGTTTAGGGTGAACCCGGATATTTTTAAGAAACTACAGAATTTTTTGACCGGGCCCCTGTCACCACGGCCGGAGCACGGGCGCTCGCGCGGCGCGGCGTGAGCACGGCCAGCACGGCGGCGACGATGAAGAGGGCAGGCACGTCGCCGAGCAGATGGCCGAGATGGCCGGGCGACGCCAGCGACTGGACCGTCATGATCGCGCCGTGCACGACGCTCGACCACACCGTGAACCCGCGCCGCGAACACGCCCAGCGTGGGCGCGCACGCGGTGCCTCGCGCAAGTCCCTTGCAACTAGCGCGCGAGTTCGTGCGTTTTCGCGGCGTGATCGGCGACGTTTGCCCCAACGCCGCGCGCGCATTGCGATTGTGAGCTGAAAGCCATCCGTCAAAAATCTCCTTCCCAATTAGTAATGTTATAACGTAACATTCGCGTCGAGCTGCAGCCACAACTCCTGCGCGGCGTGCGTCCACCCTGGGCCCCGGACGTTCGCCGCGCATCACTCCAACGACGCAAACAAGAAACCATCGTGGCGACCATTCCTTTTACGTCCTTGTCCGCGCTGCTGGCGGGGCTGCGCTTCGCGCGCGTCCTGCCGCTCGCTCCCTTGCCGCTCGCGCTCTGCGGTGCGCTGGCTCATGCCCAATCGCCGGCTACGAACGATGCCAATGCGGTGGCTGGCGACACCCAGCAGGGCGCAACGACGCTCGCGCCGGTGTTCGTCACCGCGAACCCGCTCGGCAACACCGCCCTCACGGCGCCCTCCACCGCGCTCTACGGTGACGCGCTCGTCCTGCGCCGCGCCGACTCGCTCGGCGAAACGCTCAACGGCCTGCCGGGCGTTTCCACGACAACGTACGGCCCCATGGTCGGGCGTCCGATCATTCGCGGCATGGACGGCGACCGCATCCGCCTGCTGCAGAACGGCGTCGCCGCGTTCGACGCTTCGTCGCTGTCGTACGACCACGCGGTGCCGCAGGACCCGCTCTCGATCGAGCGCGTCGAGATCGTGCGCGGGCCGGCCGCGCTGCTGTACGGCGGCAATGCGATCGGCGGCGTGGTCAACACGATCGACAACCGCATTCCGCGCGAGCCGGTTTCGGGCGTGACCGGCGCGGTGGACGCGAGCTACGGCGGGGCGAACGACGCGCGCGCGGGCGCGGCGCAGGTGGAAGGCGGCAACGGCGGCTTCGCCTTCCACGTGGACGCCTTCGCCCGCGACACGAGCGACCAGCGCATTCCCGGCTACGCGCACTCGGCGCAGCAACGTGCGCTGGACGGTCCCGATGCCGAAGAGCCCTACGGCAGCATCCCGAACAGCGACGGCCGCTGGCACGGCGGTGCGGTCGGCTCCTCGTACACCTGGGCCGACGGCTACGCGGGCATCTCGTACAACGGCTTCGACGCGAACTACGGCTCCGTGGCCGAAGACGACGTGCGCCTGCGCATGCATCAGGACCACGTGGCGCTCGCTTCCGAAGTGCGCAACCTGCAGGGGCCGATCAGCCAGCTCAAGTTCGATTTCGGTTATACGGACTACGAACATCGCGAGATCGACAACGGCGAAACGAGCACGACGTTCCGCAATCACGGCTACGAAGCGCGCCTGGAAGCGCGCCACGCGAAACTCGGGCCGCTGGAGGGCGCCTTCGGCGTGCAGGTGAGCCAGAACACCTTCTCGGCGCTGGGCGACGAGGCGCTCGTGCCGACCACGCAAACCACCAACGTCGCGCTGTTCGGTCTGGAAGAATGGAATGTGACGCCGGCGCTCAAGCTGAGTCTGGGCGCGCGCATCGAGCATGTGAAGCTCGATCCGGTGGCGGGTGAAGACGGCACGAAGTTCGCGGGCGTGCAGGCGCGCGACTTCAACGCGGGCAGCCTCTCGGCGGGCGCGCTCTACACGCTCACGCCGGTGTGGTCGGTGGTCGGCAACGTGGCGTACACCGAGCGCGCGCCGACCTTCTACGAGCTCTACGCAAACGGCCCCCATGACGCGACCGGCCAGTATTTGATCGGCAACCCCGACGCGCAGAAGGAAAAGGCCGTATCCACGGATCTTTCGCTGCGCTACGCGAGCGGCCCGAACAGGGCGAGCGCGGGCGTGTTCTACAGCCGCTTTCGCAATTACCTCACCGAGTACAACACGGGCCGCCTCGTGGACGACGACGACACGCCCGTGCCCGCCGGCACCGCGGATGCGCTCAACGAGGCCGTCTATCGCGGCGTGCCCGCGGAATTTTATGGTGTGGAACTGGAAGGGCGCTGGCGCGTGCTGGAGCGCGGCGCGCATCGGCTCGATATCGGCCTGGCCGCCGACTACACGCACGCGCGCAACGTAGATACGGGCGCGCCGCTGCCGCGCATTGCGCCGTTGCGGGCGACGCTGAACGCCGATTACGGCTACGGCCCGTTCGGCGCGCACGCCGAACTCGTGCACGCGTGGGCGCAAAACCGCGTGCCTGAAGACGATTTGCCGACCGCCGGCTACACCACGCTCGCGCTGGCACTCACCTACAAATTCCATGTGGGCGCAACGAACTGGCTCGCGTACGTGCGCGGCGACAATCTCACGAATCAGGACGTGCGCTATGCCAGTTCCGTGGTGCGCGACATCGCGCCCGAGGGCGGGCGCAGTGTCATGGTCGGATTGCGCACCACGTTCTAGCGCGTCAAGCCGCTCACACGGCGGCAGCCGCCGGCCGCGCCGCCGCGCTCGGCGGCTGTCCGGTCTGCTGGCGCGAGCGGCCCGAGCTCAGATAGTCGGCGATCGAATCCTGCGTGATCTCGCCCACGTAGGCGCCCTCGGCGTCGAGCACCGGCATCCACGAGGCGCGGAACTGGTACATCTTCGAGAGCACGATGCGCAGGTTGTCGTCGACCGACACGGTGGCGGGGAAGGGCGTGATGCGATCGCCGCACGCGCCTTCGGCCCCGCGCGCGGCGCGGCGCGCCACGAAGCCGAGCGCATGCTGCGCGTCGTCGAGCACGGTGAGGTAGCGCGAGTCGCTTTCGTCCATCGCGGCGAACGCGTGCGAGAGCGGCGTTTCGGCACGCGCCGTTTCGGGCTGCGTGGCGGCGTCGCCCGCCTTCACGAGCAACAGGCGCTTGAGCGTGCTGTCCTGGCCCACGAACTGCGCGACGAAGTCGTCATGCGGGCGCGCGAGCAGCGTATCGGGGTGATCGTACTGCACGAGCTTGCCGCGCCGGAACACCGCGATGCGGTCGCCCAGCTTGATCGCCTCGTCGATATCGTGGCTCACCATGATGACGGTCTTCTTCAGTTGCCGCTGCATCTGGAAGAACTCGTTCTGGATGGCCTCGCGATTGATCGGATCGACCGCGCCGAACGGCTCGTCCATGAGCAGCACGGGCGGGTCGGCGGCCAGCGCGCGAATCACGCCGATGCGTTGCTGCTGGCCGCCCGAAAGCTCGCGCGGATAGCGCTTCAAATACAGCTTCGGGTCGAGCGCGACCATCGACATCAGTTCCGCCGCGCGTTCGGCGCAACGCTTCTTGTCCCAGCCGAGCAGGCGCGGCACGACGGTGATGTTCTCCGCGATCGTCATGTTCGGAAACAGGCCGATCTGCTGGATCACATAGCCGATGCGGCGGCGCAGGTCCACTTCGTTCAGGCCCGTGGTGTCCTCGCCGTTGATGAGCACACGGCCCGAGGTCGGCTCGATCAGCCGGTTGATCATCTTGAGCGTGGTGGTCTTGCCGCAGCCCGAGGGGCCGAGGAACACGCAGATCTCGCCTTCGGCCACCGAAAGGCTCACCGAATCGACGGCGCGCACGGCCTGGCCGTCTTTCTGCGTGAAGGTCTTCGTCAGTTGGTCGAGTTCGATCATGTCTTCTGTACTCCTTTCGGTGTCAATGCGCGCTGCAGCATCTGCAACAACAGGTCGGCGACGATCGCGAGCACGCTCACGAGCACGGCGCCCACGAGCAGCTTCATCATGCTGCTCTGGCCAATGGCGCGAATGATCAGCGTGCCGAGGCCGCCCGCGCCGATCACGGCGGCAATGGTCATCACGCCGATGTTCATTACGACCGCCGTGCGCACGCCCGCGAGAATCACGGGCACGGCCAGCGGCAAATCGACGAGACGCAGCCGCTGCCACGACGTCATGCCGATGCCGGTGCCGGCCTCCTTGATGCCCGCGTCGACGTTGCGCAGCGCGAGGTAGGTGTTGCGCATGATGGGCAGCAGCGAGTAGAGGAACACTGCGGTGATGGCGGGCACCGCGCCGATGCCCTGGCCGAAGCGCGAGAACACCGGAATCATCAGGCCGAACAGCGCGATGGAGGGCAGCGTGAGGATGATGGTCGCCAGTCCCAGCAGCGGCGCGGCGAGCCAGTCATGGCGGCTGATGAGCACGCCGAGCGGCACGCCCGCGATGATCGCGCAGCCCACGGCGATGCCCACGAGGTAGAGGTGCTGGAGCGTGAGCTGCAGCAGCTCGGGCCAGCTCGAAGCGAGATAGTCGAATACGTTCATATGGCCTGGCCTCCTTCAGGGGAGCGAATGCGTGCGCAGGAACTCCGCCGCCACCTGCTGGGCGGGCTTGCCGTCCAGATCCACGGCCTTGTTCATGTCTTGCATCACGTCGTTGTTGAGGGCGGCGGACAGCGCGTTGAGCTGCGCGGCCAGTTTGGGATTGCGCTCCAGCACTTCCTTGCGCACCACGGGCGTGGCGTTGTACGGCGGGAAGAAGTGCCTGTCGTCTTCGAGCGGCACGATGCCGAAGCCCTTCACGCGGCCATCGGTCGTGTAGACGAGGCCGATCTTCAGCTGGTTGTTATGCAGCGCCGTGTAGACGAGACCGGGGTCCATCTGCTTCATCTGCGAGCGGTGAAAGCTCATGCCGTAGGTGGCGAGCAGCGGCTTGAGACCGTCCGGACGATTCGCAAATTCGGCGTCCATGCCGAACACGTAACGCTTCGCGTCGGGGTCCGTCTTCAACCTTTGCGCAAGCTGCGAGACCGTGGTGATGCCGGTTTCCTCGGCGAATTTGCTCGGCAGACCGATTGCATAGGTGTCGTTGAGCGGCGAGGCGTTGAGCCAGACGAGACCGCGCGGCGCATCGAGCGCCTTCACGCGCTCGTACATCGCTTCGGGCGCAAGCTTCTCGGTCAGCTTGTCGTAGACGAGTGCCGCCGTGCCCGTGTAGTCCCATACGAGGTCGAACTGGCCGTTCTCGAGCGCGCTGCGCATGAGCGTGCTGCCGAGGCCGGAGCGCACCTCCACGGTATAGCCGCGCGAGCGCAGGTATTGCGCGGTGACTTCGGCGAGCACGTATTGCTCGGTGAAGTTCTTCGCGCCGAGTACGAGCTTGGGCTGCGCGAACGCGGGCGTGGCGGCGGCAACGAGCGCCGTTCCGATCACGCAGGCCCGAACGAAGCGGCGCAGGGACTTGAAAGGTGACGCGAACATCATGCGAGCCCTCCGTGACGCGAGAGCCACTGATGGCTGCCGGCGGCGACCATGCCGTCGAGTACGAGCGCGAGCGCGGCCGTGAACGCGGCGCCGAGCAGCAGCAAGGGCTGATCGTTCAGATAGATGCCGGGGAAAATGAGCGAGCCGAGGCTGTCCGCGCCGATCAGATAAGCGAGCGGCGCCGTGCCCACGTTGATGGCGAGCGCGGTGCGCACGCCGCCCACGATGATGGGCAGCGCACCCGGCAATTCCACGCGCGTGAGCGATTGCCAGCCCGTCATGCCGATGCCGCGCGCGGCTTCGCGCAATGCGGCTGGCACGTTCTTCACGCCCTCATACGTATTGCGCGTGATGGGCAGCAGCGACGCGAGAAAGAGCGCGACGATGGCGGGAATGTCGCCGATGCCGAACACGCCGAGCGCAATGGCGAGCACCGCGAGCGACGGAATCGTGTTGCCCACGTTGAAGATCTGCATGAAGCGTTCGGCCTGGCGCGCGAAGCGCGGCCGGCTGAGCAGCACGCCGGCGGGCACGCCGACCACGATGGCGAGCGCCATCGAATAGCCGACGAGCAGCAGGTGCCGCCCGGTGTAGTAAGCGAGGTCGCCTGCGTGGCTTTGCCACGTATCGGCGCCGATGGCGCGCGAGAGGGCCCACGCGATGACGGCAAGGGCGATCAGGCTGCCCGCGAGCAGGGCAGAGCGTCGAGTCATGAAGGTACGCCTCCTTGTTTTTGTGCCGCGCGGCGCAACGCTGCGCAGCGGGGACGCCCATGAGGATGCTCAAGGCGCCGCGAAGGAAGTTCGTGATCCCGGCATGGCCGCGATTGGAACCGACTAAAACAACGGACAGAAAATCGGGCAAAAGCGCGGGCAAAAACGCGGACAAAAACCAGTCCGCCCGCGCACGATGGCGACGTGGCCGCAGTGGTATGAACGCACTTTTATGGCGTTCTTCTGGTTATCATGTTCAGCTCAACGGCACCGAGCAGATCGATGCGCGCTGGAGCAGGAAACCGCCGGATGACGGCTTGGATGCGGCGGCTTTGAACCGCTACGCGAGGGCCGGAGGCCCATTTGAACGGCGCTTGCGACAGAGCGGCCCTTTAGCGTGGACCGGGTATCTCAATGCGCACGAGAACGACTTCGTTGTGATCGAAACGAGATGAGTATAGATCATTCGATTAGGTGCGTCTACCTTGGGGAACGATCGCGAGTTGACGTATAACAGGTCGGGTTGCATTCGGTATGTCATTTCGGGAAATTAATAAGTTATCCGGATAAAAAAACTTCGGTAGCATTTCCCGTTTTTTAAAGGCGACAGAAAGTGATGTACAGGTACGCTTTTTCTGCATCGTGGGCTTTAGCAAGCGGCGTTCCCGGTATTGCATCGAGGCGCTGCGGCAGAATGTTCCGCTCTTTGCGCTTTCTTAAGTTTCGTTTAAGAAAGGCCATTTAATTTGAAGCGCTTCGCATCATCGATGCTCGCCGGTTCAACGATGCGGCCATCGATCTCACTTCCGATTTCACCTCGAGAAGCGCGGCACGCGTGCGCGTTTCTCTGCTCTGCAATCCGTCATTCGATTCATGGCTTTTCGTGCAATAGCGGCCTCCCCGGGCCTCGCGGGGAAATTCATCGTTGTGTCAGCAATCGGTTTGACGAGCGCCGCGTGGCTCGCCCATCGACATGCGAACGTTGCTACCGACGATCCGCTTGCCGACGCGGCGACGGCGACGCCCGCGACGCCGGCGCAGGATGCGGCGTCGCAGGCGGCGGCCAGCGCGGCGCCCGCGAGCGAAAGCGCGCCGGCGTTTCGCGTGGAGACCGCCGTGGTCGAGCACAGCTTCTCCGAGGCGGCCCAGCGTCTCGGGGTGGATGCGGCGACGACAGCGAGGCTGGCGCGCGCCTTCTCGGGCCGGCTCGATTTCCGGCGCGATCTGCAACGCGGCAGCGAAATACGCTTCGTGTTTCGCGATGACAAAGACGGTGCGAACGGCGCGAGCGAAGCAAACGATGCAAGCGACGTGAGCGCGGCGAATGCCGGTACACCACAGAACACAGCGTCTTCAGACGACACGCCTGTCGCGATCCGCATCTCGAACGGCAACGTCTCGCACGATCTCTTTCTGTACCGGAACCTCGCGGGCAAGGCGTTCTACTATTCGGCCGACGGTCATGCTGCCGCGCCATCGTTCCTGCGCTATCCCGTGAGGTTCTCGCGCGTGTCTTCGCATTTCTCGATGCGACGGCTCGATCCGGTCACGCATCGCGTGCAGCCGCACGAAGGGGTCGATCTCGCGGCGCCCGTCGGCACGCCCGTTCACGCGACCGCGCGCGGCACTGTGAAGTTCGCCGGCTGGCAGACGGGCTACGGCAAGGTCGTGAAGCTCGAAAACTTCGGCCCTTACTCCACGACCTTCGCCCATCTTTCGCGCTTTGCGAAGCACTTGAAAGTGGGGCAGACGGTGAGCAAGGGGCAGGTGATCGGGTACGTGGGCGCGACGGGTTGGGCGACGGGGCCGCATCTGCACTACGAGGTGCACGTGGATCAGGTCGCGCAGGATCCGCTTACCGTCGACTTGCCGCATCGCGATCCCTTGCAGGGCGAGGACAAGCAGCGCTTCGCGCAGCAGGTCGCGCTCATCGACCCGCTGCTTTAGGCGCAACGCGCGAAAGGCTGCCGCAAGGAATCCCGCAATGGCCTGTGCTGCGCCGCAGGCACGATTTGCCGATTTTCGATAACACGTCGATTAATGACTCAATAGCATGGTTCCACTCAACCGAGGCGGCCAGGGCCGGCCGCCCGGGCCACCCAGAGGGAGAAAACCATGCAAGGCGAATCGAACGCACGTCCCGCTGCAGTTGGCACCGTAGTCGGCAAGGCAGGCGGCGCAGGCGCGCCGGCGCTCAATCAAACGCTCGGCACGTGGCAGTTATGGGGCATCGCAGTCGGCCTCGTGATCTCGGGCGAGTACTTCGGCTGGAGCTACGGCTGGGCCAGCGCCGGCACGCTCGGCTTCGTCGTCACGGCGCTGTTCGTCGCGGCGATGTACACCACGTTCATCTTCAGCTTTACCGAACTCACCACCTCCATACCGCATGCGGGCGGGCCTTTCGCCTACGCCCGCCGCGCGTTCGGCCCGCACGGGGGGTATCTGGCAGGGGCGGCCACGCTCGTGGAATTCGTGTTCGCGCCGCCCGCCATCGCGCTCGCCATCGGCGCGTACCTGCACGTGCAGTTCCCCGGACTCGAGCCCAAACACGCAGCCATGGGCGCGTATCTCGTCTTCATGGCGCTCAATATCGTGGGCGTGCAGATCGCCGCGACCTTCGAACTGATCGTCACGCTGCTCGCCATCTTCGAGTTGCTCGTGTTCATGGGCGTCGTGTCGCCGGGCTTCGCATGGAGCCACTTCACGAAGGGCGGCTGGTCGGGTAACGATCATTTTTCGCTGGGCTCGTTTCATGGCATGTTCGCCGCGATTCCGTTCGCCATCTGGTTCTTCCTCGCGATCGAAGGCGTGGCCATGGCCGCCGAGGAAGCGAAGAACCCGCGCCGCTCGATTCCCATCGCCTACGTGGCCGGCATTCTCACGCTCGTCGCGCTCGCCGTGGGCGTGATGGTGTTCGCGGGCGGCGCCGGTGACTGGACCACGCTCGCCAATATCAACGACCCGCTGCCGCAAGCCATGAAGTTCATCGTGGGCGAGCACAGCGGCTGGATGCACATGCTCGTCTGGCTCGGGCTGTTCGGTCTCGTGGCCTCGTTTCACGGCATCATCCTCGGCTATTCGCGGCAGATCTTCGCGCTGGCCCGCGAAGGCTATCTGCCCGCGTGGCTCGCGAAAATTCATCCGCGCTTCAAGACGCCGTATCGCGCGATTCTCGCGGGTGGCGTGGTCGGTATTGCCGCGATCTACAGCGACGAGCTGATCCAGTTCGGCGGGCAGACGCTCACGGCCAACATCGTCACGATGTCGGTGTTCGGCGCAATCGTGATGTACATTGTCAGCATGGCGGCGCTCTTCAGGCTGCGCCGCGTGCAGCCGGCCATGGACCGGCCGTTTCGCGCGCCGCTGTACCCGTTTTTCCCGGCGTTTGCGCTCGTCGCCGCGCTCGTTTGCCTCGGCACGATGGTGTATTTCAACGCGCTGGTGGCGGGGGTGTTCGTGGTGTTTCTCGCGCTCGGCTACGCGTATTTCCTCGCCACGCGCACACAGCGCGAGGGGGTGCCCGCCGAGGGGCTGCTCGAGGAGTGAGCCTCCAGATTCACAGGAGTCCAACGCATGAACTATACGGAGACGATCGGCGCGCGCACCTACCGCTTCGCGGACCTCAAGACGCTGCTCGCCAAAGCCAGCCCGCTGCGCTCCGGCGACCAGCTCGCGGGCGTGGCGGCGGCGAGCGAAGAGGAGCGCGTGGCCGCGAAAATGGCGCTCGCCGCGGTGCCGCTCAAGGCGTTTCTTGCGGAAGCGCTCGTGCCTTATGAAGACGACGAGGTCACGCGCCTGATCGTCGACGATCACGACGCCGCCGCGTTCGCGGCCGTCGCACACCTCACGGTGGGCGACTTCCGCGACTGGCTGCTCTCCGGCGCGGCAACCACCGAAGCGCTCGAGCGCCTCGCGCCGGGCCTCACGCCCGAGATGGTCGCGGCGGTGTCGAAGCTCATGCGCAATCAGGACCTGATCGCCGTGGCGAAAAAGCGGCCCGTGGTCACTCGCTTTCGCAACACCGTGGGGCTGCCGGGCCGCATGTCGGTGCGCCTGCAGCCGAACCATCCCACCGACGACGTGAAGGGCATCGCCGCCTCGATGCTCGACGGCCTGATGTACGGCTGCGGCGACGCGATGATCGGCATCAATCCCGCCACGGACAGTCTGGCGGCCATCGTGAAGCTGCTCGCGATGATCGACGGGTTTCGCGAGCGCTACCGCGTGCCCACGCAGTCCTGCGTGCTCACGCACGTTACCAACACGATCGCGGCTATCGAAAAGTGCGCACCCGTCGATCTGGTGTTTCAGTCGATAGCGGGCACGGAGAAGGCGAACGCGAGCTTCGGCATTTCGCTGGCACTTTTGAAAGAGGCGCGCGAGGCGGCGCTTTCGCTCAAACGCGGCACGGTCGGCAACAACCTCATGTACTTCGAGACGGGGCAGGGCAGCGCGCTCTCGGCGAACGCGCACTACGGCGTGGACCAGCAAACCTGCGAGGTGCGCGCCTATGCGGTCGCACGCAAGTTCGAGCCGTTTCTCGTCAATACGGTGGTCGGTTTCATCGGCCCCGAGTATTTGTACGATGGAAAGCAGATCATTCGCGCGGGGCTCGAAGATCACTTCTGCGGCAAGCTGCTGGGCGTGCCCATGGGTTGCGACATCTGCTATACGAACCACGCCGAAGCCGACCAGGACGACATGGACACGCTGCTCACGCTGCTGGGCGCGGCCGGCATCAACTTCATCATGGGCATTCCGGGCGCCGACGACGTGATGCTCAACTACCAGAGCACCTCGTTTCACGACGCGCTCTACGTGCGCGACCTGCTCGGCCTGCGCCGCGCGCCGGAGTTCGAGGAGTGGCTGGAGACCATGGAGATCGTCGACGCGAAAGGCGCGCTCCTGCCGGGCTCCGCGCGCGTGCCGCTGCTCGCGGGCGCGCACGAGTGGTTGGGGATCGACGCATGAGCGACGCCGTCGAAAAGAACCCGTGGGGCGGTCTCAAGGCGTTCACGAACGCGCGCATCGCGCTCGGGCGCGCGGGCAACGGCTTGCCCACGGCGCCGCTGCTCGCGTTCAATCTCTCGCACGCGCAGGCGCGCGACGCCGTGCATCACCCGCTCGACGCCGAAGCCTTGCGGCGCACGCTCGAAGCCGAGGGGTTCGCCACGCTCGGCGTGGAAAGCGCGGCGCCGGACCGGCAGCATTATTTGCGCCGGCCAGACCTTGGGCGGCGCTTGTCGGAGGCGAGCCGGACCGCGTTGGTCGAGGCGGCGGGTTTGGCCACGGCTGCGCGTGAGGAGCCGCCCGAAGTCGTGTTCGTGATCGGCGACGGCCTTTCGGCGATCGCCGCCGCGAAACAGGCCGCGCCGCTGCTCCTCGCCGTACGCGCGCGTCTTGCGGACTGGCGCATCGGCCCAGTGGTGGTCGCGCGCCAGGCACGCGTGGCGCTCGGCGACGAGATCGGCGAACTGCTGGGCGCGAAACTCGTGGCGATGCTGATCGGCGAGCGGCCCGGGCTCAGCTCGCCAGACAGCCTCGGCGTCTATCTCACCTACGCGCCGAAGGTGGGCTGCCATGACGCGCAGCGCAACTGCATCTCGAACGTGCGTCCCGAAGGGCTGCCGTATGAAGCGGCCGCGCACAAGCTCCACTACCTCCTCACGCATGCGCGGCGGCTCGGGCTGACCGGCGTCGGACTGAAGGACGATAGCGACGCGACGCTGCCGGGCGTCGGGGCGGCAGGGCAGATCACGTCTGCATGAGGGTCCGCACGCGCGGGCGGAGACTGCATCCGCCGCAACCGTTGGAGCAGGCGACGCACCGCGGCGGTGCTGCCGCCTGTGCAGGGATTGAGCACTCCGCTCGCCGCCATTGCGCCGCCGTGGAGCAGCGCGGCGCCCGGCATGGCCATGCCGCATACCGTTCTCGCTGGCGCGACTCTTGCGTCAATCGACGATCGATCGAAGCAAGCGCGTGCTGGGAGGCAATCATGAACGAAACGGCAGAGCGAACCGAAGCCACGGCCGGGCAGGCGCGATGCAACGCGCCTGGCGCCCGCACCGTGGTCAGCGTGGCGCACGACGCCGACGAGCAGGCGCGCAACCTCGTGGGCTGGCGGCAGACCTACGACCAGCTGGCGGCGGGCCGCTTCGTCGGCACGCTCACGGAACTGCCACTCGACACCATGAAGGTGTTCCGCGAGACCACGAGCCACACGTTGCGCCAGGCGTGCGAGGTGCGCGGCGACGCCTGGTGGTTCGGCATACCGGTCCCGCGCGAAGGCGAGGCGCGTGTCGACGCGCAGCCCATTGGCGCGCAGGCGTTTGCGCTGCGCCCCGGCAACGTAGAGTTCGAGTTGCTCACGCCGGCGCAATTTTCGATCTACGGCGTGGTCGTGCGCGGCGACGTGCTGCGCCACTATGCGGCCGCGGTCGAGCACACGGCGCTCGAAGAGCGTTTGCCGGCTGCCCCTGTCGTGCAGGCGGGCGCGGCGAGCATCGAACGCCTTTGCGCGCGGCTCGCGAGGTGTCTCGACGATGGCGGCCAGGCGCATGAGAACGTGCCGGACGCACCGCTTTCGGACCTCGAACGCAACGCATTGCAGGCGGAAGTGCTCGCCGCGCTGTTCGACGCCTGCGCGGGCAGCGGGGATGCGGTGATCGAGTCCGCCTCGCGGCGCCGCTGGATCGTTGCGCAGGCGCGCGACTACGTGCTCGCGCATCGCGCGCGGCCGGTCGGTGTGCCGGAGCTTTGCGAGCAGCTGCACGTGAGCCGGCGTACGCTCCAGTACTGCTTTCAGGACGTGCTTGGCATGGCGCCCGCCACCTACCTGCGCGCGCTGCGCCTGAACGGCGCCCGGCGCGACCTGTGCGCTCGCGCGGCCGGTTCGGTGCAGGACGTGGCCACCGCCTGGGGCTTCTGGCATTTGAGCCAGTTCGCCACCGATTACCGGCGCATGTTCGGCATGCGGCCTTCCGAGGCGTTGCGCGCGGAGGCAACGCCCTGAATTCGCGGACCGGAATATGAACCCGTTCACCACTGATGACAGAGGGCACATTCTTCGCTACCTGGATTTATTTTCCGGCACGCACTCCTCCGAGCCGCTTCTGTTCATTCATGGTTTGGGTTGTGCGGCCAGCAGCGATTACCCACCGGTAGTGGGCTCCCATGCATACCCGAAACGCCGATCGCTCCTCGTCGATCTCTTGGGAGCGGGGTTCAGCGACAAACCAGAGGACGGGAATTATGATTCGGAGACCCAGGCGAATGTCCTCTCAAACTTCGTCACGAGCGAGCCCTTCACGCGGGTGAATCTATTCGGTCATAGCGCTGGCGCGTTCATCGCGCTGAAGCTCGCGAAACGCCTGTCGGTCCAGGTGGGTACCGTGGTCTTATGTGCGCCCGGTCTGAACGATTACGGCAAAGCGATGTTGTCGGAAATAACGTCGATGACCGAAGCGCAATTCGTAGCCGTTGGGTTTTCGCAGCTGCTGGCGCAGTTGAAAGCCGCGGGCGGCAACGACGCCTGGCTGGGCCCGTTTGCCGTCGCATCGCCTCATGCCATTTACCAATGGGCAAAATCCGCGCTGGACGATAACGCGGAAGACTGGCTCGGCAATTTCGCCAGGCTGAATGCGAGAAAAGGGGTGATTCTTCCGGAAACGGCCACGAGTGGCGAACTTGCCCAATTCGACCAAGCCGGCTGCGCCGTCGAACTCGTTGCCAATACCGAGCACATGATGGCGTACGACAATCCCGATGGCCTGGCGCTCGCCATCAGCAACATGCTCGAACGAGGCGATTGAGGAAGCGGCGGCGCCTCACCGGCTCACCAGCTGCTTGTGATAGAACGTGGTGCCGCACAATGCGCCGTCCGGCATCAGCGCGTAATTCGGCACGCCGCCCACACGCTCCCAACCGGCGCGCGCATAGAGCCGTTCGGCCGCACCGCCCGTTACGGTGTCGAGCACGAGCACCGATTTTCCGGCTTGCCTTGCCGCCTCGTCGATCGCGAGCATGAGGCGCAGCCCGATACCTTGTCCGCGCGCGGCGCGGTGCACCAGCACCTTGGCGACATCGGCGCGATGCGGCTGGTTTTCCGGCTGCGCCGTCACGAGTTGCGCCGTACCCACGATGCGCTGCTGCGCGTCTTCGGCCGCGAGCAGAATGCGGCCGCCTCGCGCCACGTCTTGCGCCACCCCGTGCCAGAACGCAAGCGCCGTCTCGCGCGCAATCGGCAGCATGAAGCTCACGGAGGCGCCGCCCTCCACGCAGTCGATGAGTACGTCCGCAAGCGCGGGTGCGCAGGCTTGCGCCTGTTCGGCGGTGAGGCGGCGTACCTCGATGGCTTCGCTCATGGGATTGTGAACCCGGTCAGTTAGTGGTCCTGCAGAGCGCGACGACATAGCGCGCCGGCGCGTTCGTGGGATTGCGATAGGCAATGGGGCAGTCGAGGCGCATTGCGAGGCAGTCGCCGGTTTCGAGCCGCCACACGCGCTCGCCCACCGTCATCTCCATCACGCCTTCCATGACCCAGACCTGTTGATGAATTTCCGCGTCGTGCAGGCTCGTGTCGTAGGCCACGCGCTGGCCGGGAGGAAAGTGCACTTCCACGAGCTGGATGGGCGACCAGGCGGGCGGCGAGAGATTGCGCCGCACGTAGCCCGACTCGGGATCGGTCCAGACCGCTTGATCCCGGGCCGCGGCGTGTGGGGAAGGGGCCTGCCGCGCAGCGTCGCCCGGGGCCTCGAAGAGCGAGGCGAGCGAGACGCCGAGCGCCGTGGCGAGCTTGTCGAGCACGACGGCCGTGGGGCTGCTTTGCCCACGTTCGATGAGCGAGATGTTCGAGCGGCTCACCGAACTGCGCTCGGCCAGCGCTTCGAGCGACCAGCCTCTGGCGTCGCGCAGTTCGCGCAGGCGGCGGGCGATAGTGGTGTGGATATCCATGGCGTCCAGTTTAATGGATTTGTTCGTCTAGTAAACTAGATTATGCAATTCCGGATATAAAAGTTTATGCGCATCAAGTTTTGTCGCAGGCGTGCGACAGATGATGCCTCCCTGATATTCCGGTTAGCCGACGCGCAAACGTTTGCGCCGTCTCGGGCGTCAAAACCTTGATTTTCGTCAATTGAAGGCCTGCTGCCCGCTGTTAGTTTCCCGCTATCTCATAAAGACATCGCCGTGCGGTTCGGGACGCTACATGCAACACCACACGCTGGACCTGGAAATCGGGCAGCTACTTTCAGGGCCGCCGCTTGCCTGCGGGCCCGACGTGCCGATACGCGAAGCGGCGCGCATGATGAGCGAGCGGCGCTATAGCGCCATCGTCATTACCGAAATGGGGCGACCCGTCGGCATCTGGACCGAGCACGACGCGCTCGCGCTGGGCGAAGACGCCGCCGCGCTCGCGCTGCCCATCCGCCATGCGATGAGCCATCCGGTGCGCGCGCTGCCGGCGAGCACGCGTCTGCGCGACGCCGCTCTGCGCTTCAAGCGCGAGGGCATCCGTCATTGTCTCGTCGTGGACCAGTCGGGCCGCTCGCTCGGCATCGTCACGCAAACCGACCTGGTCATGAACCAGGGGCTCGAGTGCTTTCTGCGGCTGAAGACGGTCGGCTCGGTCAACGCGGCGATGCCGCTCGTGGTCGACGCGCGCATGGCCATGCACGAGGCCATGCAGCGCATGCGTGCGCGGCGTCTGAGCGCGCTCGTCGTGAGCTATCCGGAAGGCGACTTCGGCATCGTGACCGAGCGCGACGTGGTGCGCCTCGCTGCCGACGGCACGCTCGACGGTACGGTCGGCGCGCGCGCGAGCCGGCCGCTGCGCTCGCTCGCGCATTCGCAAAGCCTCTATGCGGCGCGTCAGTATCTCCTCGAGCACCGCATGCGTCACGTGGGGGTGATCGGCGAAGACGGGCGTCTCGCGGGCCTGCTCGACCTCTCGCATATCCTGCACGACATCGAAGGCGGCTTCGTGCGCGAGTTGCAGATGGCGCTGCGCGAGCGCGACGACGCGCTGCTCGCCTCGCGCGCGAACCTGCGCCTCGCCGACCAGGTGGTGGAGTCGACGCTCGACGGCGTGATGATCACCGACCTCGACGGCACCATCGAGCGCGTGAATCCCGCTTTTACGCGGCTCACGGGCTATACGGAGCACGAGGCGCTGGGGCGCAACGCGAGCCTGCTCAACTCGGGCCGCCAGGGCCCGGCGTTCTACGGCGCGCTCTGGCGCAGCCTGCAGCAAAACGGCCACTGGAAGGGCGAAATCTGGAACCGCCGCAAGGACGGCGCGCTTTACCTGGAATACCTGACGATTTCCAGCATCTGCGACCCGAGCGGCCGCTGCACGCATTACGCCGCGATCTTCGCGGACATCACGCAGCGCCGCGAGACCGAGGAGCGCCTGAGCTACCTCGCGACGCACGACGCCCTGACGGGCCTGCCCAATCGCACGCTCTTCACCGAGCGCCTCACGCTCTCGCTCGCTCGCGCGCGCCGCTCGGGCAAGCGCGTCGCGGTGATGTTCCTCGACCTCGACCGCTTCAAGCTCATCAACGACACGATGGGCCATGGCGTGGGCGACGAGGCGCTCACCGTGATCGCTGCGCGCCTGCGCGAAGCCGTGCGCGAGACCGATACGGTGGCGCGCCTCGGCGGCGACGAGTTCACGCTGCTGATCGAGGATATCGAAGACATTCGCCGCGTCGGGCAGATCGCCCAGGGGCTGCTCGCGCGCGTGGGCGCCGCGATGCACATCGGCGAGCAGCTGCTGTTCGTCACGCCGAGCATCGGCATCAGCATGTATCCGGACGACGCGCACGATCCGCGGCAACTGCTCATGCAAGCCGACCGCGCGATGTACGAGGCCAAGGACGCGGGCAAGAACAACTTCCGCTTCTTCGCCACGCCGATGACGTCGTCGGCAATGGAGCGCATCGTGCTCGAAAGCGAGCTGCACCATGCGCTCGAGGCGGGTGAACTCGTGCTCCACTATCAGCCCGAATTCGAGGTGGCGAGCGGGGCGCTCGTCAATATCGAGGCGCTCGCGCGCTGGCAGCACCCGCGCCGCGGCCTCGTGCCGCCGGACCAGTTCATACCGATTGCCGAGGAATCCTCATTGATCGTGCCGCTCGGTGCATGGGTGTTGCGTGAGGCTTGCCGGCAGGCGCGCGAGTGGCTCGACGAGGGCTTCGACTTCGGCCGTATCAGCGTGAATCTTTCGGCGCGGCAATGCCTGCACGACGGCTTTCTGCATCAGCTCACGACCATCCTCAGCGAGACCGGCCTGCCGGCCACGCGCCTGCAGCTCGAACTCGTGGAGAGCATGGCGATGACGTCGGGCCGGGGCGGCATCGAAGCGTTGCTGCAGGAGCTCGCCGCGCGCGGCATCAGCCTCGCGATCGACGACTTCGGCACGGGCTATTCGTCGTTCAAGTATCTGCAGTCGTTACCGGTCGACACGCTCAAGGTGGACCGTTCGTTCCTCGCGGACATGGCCGAACCGGGGGCCGGGATGTCGCCGCGTGTTAAGAAAAGCGCCGCGCGAGACCGCTCGATCGTGCGCGCGATCGTCGCGATGGCGCGCTCGCTCGGTGTCACGGTGGTGGCCGAGGGCGTCGAGACGCCGCGGCAACTCGAGTTTCTGCGCGAGATCGGCTGCGACCGCGCACAAGGTTTCCTGCTTGCGCGTCCCGCGCCGGCTGAATTGATGCCGCGCGCGCTCGAAGCGTGCGTGGCGGGCTGAAGACGGCCTTTGCTTTCCCCCTTTAGCCGAAGTATCCGGAGAATCCCGTGAGCACCAGTGACGAGATGCTGTTGAACTCGATGACCGCGCTAGTGAGCGCGCATGGCAAGGCCATCTCGCGCTTCGGCGCGAGTGTGGTGGTGATGACGAAGTTCGTCGAGGCGGTGCTGCCGCAGCTGTCCACGGCGCAGATCGAACGCACGATCCTCGCGTTTCGCGCGCAGCTTGGCGAAGCCATGGCCGTGGCCGACGACGTGCTGTTGCCCGGTGAATACCGTGCCACGCTGATCGAACAGGCGAACATGCTGCTGGCCCGGCTGGGCAGCGATGCCGTTCCCACCACGTTGAGGCCCTGAAGCGGAAATAAGGCAATGCGTAATCTGACGATTCGAAAAGGGCTGCTGCTCGTGCTCTGCACCTTTGCGGCGATGCTTGTGGTGGGTGCAGCGGTAGGTGTCCTGATGATCGGCCGCGCCGACGATTCGGCGCGTCACATCCACGAAGTTGCGCGCCAGGACGCGCTCGCGCTCGCCTTGCGCGAGGACGCGGCGCTTGCGCAAACGGCGCTGGCTCGCGCCTATCAAGCGAGGAAAGAGAATGGCGCCGCCGACACGCAACAGCGGGCGCAGCAGGACGCGCGCGATCTCTTCGAGCAGGCCTCGAAGCACAGCGCCGCGCTGCGCGAGAGCGCACCGTTCGACGCTGATGCGGCCCAGCAGCGCGACGCCTTGCTCGGCGCGTGGAGCGCGCTTGCGCAGTCGCTGCAGCGCGCGGCCACGGCGCTCGAATCCGGCGACACGGCAACCTATGCCGCGCTGGCCGCTGGAGATGTCGCCAGTGCGAATACGCAGTTCTCGGCCAGCGTGGCCGCACTGCGCGCGAACGCCGATGCCGCCACGCGCGCGACGCTCGACCAGTCCGCGCGCGAGCACAACTGGGTAATGGCGATGGTGGCGGTCGGTCTGCTGGGGGCGCTGGCGCTCGTCGTCGCGACGCATCTGGCGCTGCGCCGCCTCGTCACGGCGCCGCTCAAAGAGGCGGTGGAAGTGCTCAACCAGATCGCCGCGAACGATCTCTCGGTCCATATCGAAGGCGGCGGGCGCAACGAAATCGGCCAGTTGCTCGGCGCGATGCGGCGCATGCAGGGCGGCCTGAGCCATACGGTGCGCAGCGTGCGATCGAGCTGCGATGCGATCAACACGGGCGCACGCGAAATCGCGGCGGGCAATCTCGATCTGTCGAGCCGCACGGAACAGCAGTCTGCGTCGCTCGAGCAGACGGCGTCGAGCATGGAGCAGCTCACGTCGAGCGTGCGTCAGAACGCGCAGCATGCGAACGCCGCGAGCGCGCTCGCCACGGGCGCCGCCGATGTCGCGCAGCGCGGCGGACGCGTGGTCGAGCAGGTGATCGACACGATGGAGGAGATCAGCCGCAGCTCGGGCAAGATCGCGGACATCACGGGCATCATCGACGGCATTGCGTTTCAGACCAATATTCTCGCGCTCAACGCGTCGGTCGAGGCCGCGCGCGCGGGCGAGCAGGGGCGCGGCTTCGCCGTCGTCGCGGGCGAGGTGCGCATGCTCGCGCAGCGCAGCGCCGCCGCGGCGCGCGAGATCAAGTCGCTGATCGACGCCTCGGTGCACGACGTGCGCAACGGCCGCTCGCTCGTGGGCGAGGCGGGCGCGACGATGGCCGAGATCGTCGCTTCGGTGGACAAGGTGTCGGGCCTCATGAAGGAGATCGCCTCGGCTACCGTCGAGCAGAGCGCCGGCATCGAGCAGGTCGAGACGGCGGTGAGCCAGATGGATCAGGTCACGCAGCAGAACGCGGCGCTCGTGGAACAGGCGGCGGCTGCCGCCGAGTCGCTCGAGCAGCAGGCGAGCCAGATGGCCGATGCCGTGGCGACGTTCCGCGTGAGCGAGACGGCGGACACGCCGTCGCTGACGCCGCCCGTCACGCCGCCGGCGGTTGCGCACGAGGCAAGCGCGCTGCCTGCGGTGGCATGAGGGGCTAACGCCAGGCCTGCGTGAACTCGCCGATCACGCGTGCGAGATGCGCCTGCATCGCCGCACGCGCGGCGTGGGCGTCGCGCGCCATGATGGCCGAAAAAATGCGCTGATGGTCTTCCTGCGAAGCCGCGCGCAACGCGGGCGTATGGAAGTGCTCCTCGATTTTTTTCCACAGCGGGTCGGCGCGCGAGTTGTCCCACATCGCGCTCACAACGTGCCGCAGCATGTCGTTGCCGGTCGCTCCCGCGATCGCCAGATGGAACTCGCGGTCGGCGGCCTCGTTGGCGGCCTTGTCGTCCATGTTTTCGCGCATCGTGCGCAACGCGGCGAAGAGGCGATCGAGGTCCGCATCCTTGCGTTCGGTCGCGGCGAGCGCCGCGATGCCGCTTTCGATCACTTCGCGCGCGCGCAGCGTCTCGATCGGGCCCGGCCCGCGCGGCAGTTCGAAGGCGACGGTGCGCGTCTCCTGCGCGTCGGCCACATAGATGCCCGACCCCACGCGCACCTCGACCACGCCCTGCACTTCGAGCGCGATGATCGCCTCTCTGACCTGCGTGCGGCTCACGCCGAAACGCTCGGCGAGCGTGCGCTCGGAGGGCAGACGGGTGCGAGGCGCGCCCGGCGCGCGCCCGACGTCGCCTGCCGCGATCAGGTCGTAGATCTGTTTCGCGAGGCCGACGTAGGAGCGGTCGGTTGCGTCCGCATCGGCGGCGCGACCGGTTGGCGTGTGCGAAAGATCGGCCATCCAGGATTCTCGAAAGCGTCGAAGCCGCCGGGAGGCGGCTGAAGTTCGCCAGAATGGTACACCAGTTGCCGCGCCGCCAAGCGTCGAGGCGGCGCGGGTTTCCGCCCGCTTTCAGCACGCGCGGGGTCCAGTGGTAAACCACTATCGCGCGCCGATTGGTATGCCAGTACTGTCAGACGGGGAGGCGTTCACGCATGCCCGTCGTTTTGCTTCGAGGGGACGCCTTTGAAGAGGTCATTCCGCTGGTCCGGCGCGTCCGGTCCAGTCCCGCTGCAGCACATCCAGCAAGATTCCCTGCGTCACGCACACGGTGTCGGCCATTCCCGACGAACCCGGTGCGCCGGCAATCAGTAAGTTCTATCCGACAAAAAGGAGACAACATGCTTTCAGGAATCCAGGTGCTTCGAGCGGCGGCGACCGCGGCAATGGTGCTGTGCGCAGGCGCGGCTTTCGCACAGGCATCGATCGTTTCCGGCCCGTCCAGCGACCCAACGTGCATGGTCCCCTGGAAGACCGACACCAAATTCATCAAGTATCCGAAGAAGAGCGGGCCGTATCGCGTCGCGCTCGTGAACGGCTACATCGCCAACACGTGGCGCATCCAGATGATCAAGACGGCCAAGGCCTATACGGCGGAACCGGCCGTCGCCGCCAAGCTCAAGGAGTTCAAGGTCGTCTCGACGGGCGAGGACGTGCCCGCGCAGATCTCGGCCGTCAACAACTTCATCGACGCCGGCTACGACGCGATCATCGTCGACGCGCAGAATCCCGCCTCGTTCGGACCCGCGATCCGCCGCGCGAAGAAAGCCGGCGTCGTGCTGGTCGCGTTCGACAATACGCTCGACAGCGAAGACGCGATCAACGTGGACGTCGACCAGTACGGGCTTGGCGTGCTGTGGGCCAAGTGGCTCGCGACTCATGTGCCCAACGGCGGCAAGGTGCTGGAAGTCCGCGGCGTGGCCGGCACCTCGGTCGACACCGATCGGCACAATGGCTTCACGAAGACCCTCGACGAGACCGGCAAGAAGTGGAACGTCGTGCAGGTCTACGGCAAGTGGGACGACGCGGTCGCGCAGAAGGCCACCGCCGACGCCATCGCCGTGCAGGGCCATTTCGACGCCATTTCGGCGCAGGGCGGCGACACGGGGGTGGTGCGCGCGATGATCGATGCGAAACATCCGTTCGTGCCGTTCGGCGGCGAGACGGAGAATGGCTTTCGCAAGTTCTGCGCGCAGTACGGCGCCCAGGGTCTGAAGTGCACATCGGCGGGCACCGGTCCCGCGCAGGTGGCCGTGGCGATCAAGACGGCGCTCGCGGCGCTCGATGGACAGACCATTCCCGTGGCGATCAAGCTGCCGCTGGACGTCACCGACGATTCGATGCTGAAGGCGGGCGTCAACTATTTCCCGAACGAGTCGGACAACTTCTTCGTGGGCAACTCGTTTCCCACTTGCGGCATCAACTTCTCCGCTCAGGCAATCATGAAGCAGAGCCAGGGCAACCAGTGACCGCGTGATTGCCGCGTGACGTGACGGGAGGCGAAGCATGCAGCAGGGTGCAGAGCAGCCGTTTTTTCAGATGTCTGGCGTGTCGAAGAGCTACGGCGGCGCCGTGGCGCTGGATCACGCGGAACTCGCGGTGCGAAAGGGCCGCATTCACGCGATCCTCGGCGAGAACGGCGCGGGCAAGTCGACGCTGCTCAAGGTGATGTCCGGCGTGGTGCAGCCGGACGAGGGCGTGATGCACCTCGATGGCCGTAAAGTCGCGTTCGCCTCGCCCGCAGAGGCGAACGCGGCGGGCATCGTCTGCGTGTATCAGGAGTTGTCGCTGATCCCCGACCTGAGCGTGGCCGACAACATCTTCGCGTCGAACCCGCCGCGCCGCTTCGGCATGATCGACCGCCGGGCCCAGCGTCGCCAGGCCGAGGAAGCGCTGGCCCGCGCGGGGGCGGCCGACATCAATCCGCTCGCGAAAGTGCGCGACCTGCCGCTGTCGCGCCAGCAGATGGTCGAGCTGGCCAAGGGGCTCGCGCACGAACCGCGCATCCTGATCCTCGACGAGGCCACCTCGGCGCTGACCGCCGCCGACGTGGCGCGCGTGATCGACGTGCTCAAGCGGCTGCGCGAAGAGGGGCTCGCGCTGCTCTTCATTTCGCACCGCATGCACGAGGTGAAGGCGCTCGCGGACGAATGCACGGTGTATCGCAATGGCCGCCATGTGATGAGCTTCGAGGCGGGCACGCGCTCGGATAATGAGGTCATCGAAATGATGATCGGGCGGACGTACCAGCATGTGTTCCCCGACAAACCCGCGGCAAAGGCCGAGCGCCCACCGGTGCTCGCCTGTCACGATCTCGCGTGGAGCGAGACGCTGCAGGGCATTAGTTTTTCACTGCAGCCCGGCGAAATTCTCGGGCTGGGCGGTCTCGACGGGCAAGGGCAGCGCGAACTGCTGCTCGCGCTGTTCGGCGTGCTGCGCGGCTGCGCGGGCAAGATCGAGATCGACGGCAAGACGGTGTCGATCGGCAGCCCGGTTGCCGCGCGCGCCAAGGGAATCGGCATGGCGCTGATCCCGGAGGACCGCAAGACCGAAGGCCTGATGCTGCCGATGTCGGTGCGCGAGAACCTCTCGTTCGCTGCGCTCGATCGCATGTCGACGGCAGGCGTGATCGATCGCACTCGCCAGCAGTCCTATGTTGACCGGATGATGGAGCTTCTCGCGATCAAGTCGCACGGCGTCGATGCGCCCGTGGGCTCGCTGTCGGGCGGCAACCAGCAGAAGGTGGTGATCGCGAAGTGGCTGATGCGCAAGCCGAGAATCCTGCTGCTCAGCGACCCGACGCGCGGCATCGACGTGGGCACCAAGCAGGAGCTTTATCAGCTGCTCAGGCGCCTCGCCGACGAAGGCGCCGCGATCCTGTTCTATTCGACCGACTACGACGAACTGATCGGCTGCTGCGACCGCGTGCTCGTGCTGTACGAAGGCAGGATCAAGAAGGAGCTCGTCGGGCCGGCGATCACCGAACAGAACCTGATCGCGAGCGCACTGGACCTGCCGGTCGGACAAGTCGGACAGGTTGCGCAGGGTTCGTCTTCCACGGGAGTCGCGCCATGAGCGGGCTGCGTTACTGGTATGCGGAAAATCGCGGGACCGTGTTCGCGTTCGGCCTGTTCGTGCTGATGTTCGCGATTTACCTCGTCAACTATCCGTCGAGTCTGTCGGCGAACGTGTTTCAGACCGCGGCGAACAAGGCCGTGCTGCTCGCGCTCGTCTCGATGGGGCAGGCGCTCGTCGTGCTCACGGCCGGCATCGACCTCTCGATCGGCATGATGCTCGTGCTGACGAATTGCATCGGCTCGTGGATCGTCACGGGCGACGCGCTGCATAGCGCGCTCGGCATCGTCGGCGTGCTCGCGGCGGGCGCGTTGTGCGGCGCGCTCAACGGCGTGATCATCATTTTCGGCCGTCTGCAGCCGATCGTGACGACGATCGCGACGGGCGCCGTGTTTTACGGGCTGGCGCTGCTGCTGCGCCCCGTGCCCGGCGGCACGATCAACGAAGATCTCGCCGACGCCCTGACCGGCAAGGTCGCGGGCGTCGTGCCGGCGAGTCTGCTGATCCTGATCGCAGCCGTGATGATCGTCTGGATTCCTTTCAAACGCTCGGCGGTGGGCCGGGCGGCGTATGCGACCGGCTCGTCCGAACCCGCAGCCTTCCTCTCGGGCATGCCGATCCGCCGCGCCAAGTTCGCGAGCTATACGCTGGCGGGCCTGCTCGCCGCCATTGGCGGCCTGTTTCTGACCTTCTTCACCGACACCGGCGAAGCGAGCCTCGGCAGCGCCAACTCGTACACGCTCTTTTCGATTGCCGCCGTGGTGATCGGCGGCGTGTCGCTGCTCGGCGGCAAGGGCAGCGCGATCGGCGCGATCTTCGGCGCGTTCGCGTTCCGCTCCATCGGCGACCTGCTGTTCGTGTTCAACGTCGACGCGCTCTGGCAGCCGCTATTCCAGGGCGTGATTCTCCTGCTGGCCGTCGCGATTGGCGCATGCGGGCTGTTCAGGGTGCGCAACCGTCTGGAGTGGTTCCAATGAGCGGCGTTTCGGCAAGCACGCGGACCACCTTCGTGTCGCGGCTCACGCGCAGGATCGACAAGCCGATCCTGATTTCGTTCGGGTGCATCGTTGCGCTGCTGCTCGTCGGCGGGATGTTTTCGCGCAACTTCACGTCGCCGGAATACATCCTGCTGCAGCTGAAAGTCGGCGCGTTTCTCGGCATCATCGCCACCGGCTTGATGATGGTGATTCTGCTCGGCCACATCGACCTCTCGTTGCCGTGGACGATCACGGTGGGCGCGATGATGGCCTGTGCCGTCGCCGGGCATGGCGAACTCGGGCAGATTCTCGCGATTCCGGTCGGCATTGGCTGCGGCGTGCTGATCGGCATCGTCAACGGCATTCTCGTCGCACTCCTGCGTATTCCCTCGATGATCGCGACGCTCGCGACCAATGCGGTCGCGCAGGGCATCATGATCGTCTATACGGGCGGCTCGTCGCCGCAGGATTCGGCGCCGCACGTCATGCGCTGGCTTGCCGCGGGCTGGCTCTTGCCGGGCGTGCCGAATGCCGTCGCGCTGTGGGTGGTGATCGGGGCCGCGACGATATTCCTGCTCTCGCGCACGACCTTCGGGCGCACACTGTACGCGATCGGCAACACCGAGCGCGCCGCGTATCTTTCCGGCATCGATACGCGGCTCGTGACCGTGGCCGCGTTCGCCGTGTGCAGCGCCTTCGCCGCGTTCGGCGGCGTGCTGCTCGCGGGCTATGCGTCGAAGGCGGCACAGTCGATGGGCGACGCCTACCTGCTGCCCGCGATCGCGGCGGTGGTGCTGGGCGGCACCTCCATTCTTGGCGGCCGCGGCTCGTACCTCGGCACCGTCGCCGGCGCGATCCTCATCACGCTGCTGCAGTCCATTCTCTCGGTCGCGCAGATGCCGGAGGCGGGGCGCCAGATCATCTACGGCGTGGTGATTGCCGCGATGCTGCTGCTGTACGGGCGCAGCAAGCGGGAAGTGTAGGCTGCGGGGGGCGAGCCCCCCGCTTCACGCTCAATCGACCCGATCGAACCCGACGGTCACTGCGCAATGCGATAGCGCGGCGCCGGCGTGCTGCTCGACAGTTGCGTCGACATCGCCCGGCGAGCCGTCTCGAACGCGTTCCATTGCTCCACGTCGTGCAGCGAAGGAATCGTCACGGTTTCGCCGCGCTCGAAGCCGGTGAGGGCGGCACTCACCATGTCCTGCGCGGACATCACGATCGCGCTGTCGAGGTGTTCGAGCGGCAGGCCGCCCGTTTCCCAGAACTCCGTGGCCGTGGCGCCGGGCAGCACCGCCTGCACACGAATGCCCTTGGCCGCCAGTTCGTGATGCAGCGACTGGCTGAACGCGAGCACGAAGGCCTTGGTGCCGCCATACACGCCGTTGAGGATCTCGGGCGCGATGCCGACGATGGAGGCGATGTTGATGATCGCGCCCTGGCCGCGCGCGACGAAGCCCGGCACGGCCGCATACGTGAGCCGCGTGAGCGCGGTGACGTTCAGCTCGATCATGCGCGTCATGTAATCGACGTCGCTCTCCACGAGCGGCGTGTGCGTGCCGATGCCCGCGTTGTTCACGAGCAGCGTGAGGCTGGCGTCGTCGCGCAGGCGCGCTTCCACGGCGGCGAGATCGTCACGGTCGTTGAGATCGGCGGCGAGCACTTCCACGTCGCGCCGGGTTTCGCTCGTGATGCGTCCGGCGAGCGCGGCTAGCCGCTCGCGATTGCGCGCGACGAGTACGAGGTCGTAGCCCTGGCGCGCGAGTTCGGCGGCGTAGACGGCGCCGATGCCGGACGACGCGCCGGTGACGAGCGCGGTGCCGCGATGGGTTGGCTGGTTCATGATCAGGCTCCTTGGCGTAGCGGCGCAGGTGGTTAGGTAACATGCAAGTGGCGCTGCTGTGAATGCATTCTGGCCGCGATTGACCGTGACGCAAATGACGTATAGGGTCGTGATTCAGGACATGCAGCGACAGGAGCAGGACATGCACCGCATCGGCTACCTTTTGAGCGACGAATTCCAGGTGATGGCGCTCGCGACCCAAAGCGTTTTCGAATACGCGAACATGGCGTCCGGCTCGCCCTTCTACGCGATCGAGAACTATTCGGTGGAGGGCGGCGCGGTGCGCTCGTCGCTCGGCATGAGCGTGGACACGCTGCGCGCACCCGCGCCCGCGCGCAGCCGCGTGGACACCTGGATGGTGGCGGGCGTGAACGACCCGCGTACCGCGGACGCGGCGCCCGCGGTGCTCGCGTTCCTGCGCCGCGCGAGCGGCCGCGCGCGGCGGGTGGCGGGCATCTGCACGGGCGGTTTCGTGCTGGCCGAGGCGGGCCTGCTCGACGGGCGCCGCGCCACCATGCACTGGTACTACGCGCGCGATCTGCAGCAGCGCTTTCCCGAGGTTCGCGTGGAAGACGACCGCATCTATATCGTCGACGGGCCGGTCTGGACGTCGGCGGGCATGACGGCGGGGCTCGATCTCGCGCTCGCCATGGTCGAACGCGACCTCGGCGCGGAGGTGGCGCGCTCGGTGGCGCACAAGCTCGTCATGCATCAGCGGCGCTCGGGCGGCCAGTCGCAGCATTCCGAAATGCTCGCGCTCGCGCCGAAATCGGACCGCATCCAGAACGCGCTCGACTACGCGCGCCGCCACCTGAGCAGCGCGCTCACGGTGGAGCAGCTTGCCGAGGCCGTGCACCTGAGCCCCCGCCAGTTCAGCCGCGTGTTCACGGCGGAAACGGGACAGTCGCCGGCGCGCGCCGTGGAGGGCCTGCGCCTGGAGGCGGCGCGGCTCATGATCGAGCAGAGCATGCATCCGCTCGACGTCATCGCTCGCGAAACCGGCTTTCGCGACCGGCGGCACATGCGCGAGGCGTTCGTGCGTGGCTTCGGCGTGCCGCCGCAGGCGGTGCGGCGCGAGGTGCGTGCGGGGGCGTAGGCGCGTAGTTTCGACCGCGCGGCTACGACCCGGCTTTTGCGGTGCGTTTGGCCCTGGCGGTCACGGCGCCGAAGTGCGCGCGATATTGCTGCGGCGTGGTGCCCAGCTTGCGCTTGAAGGCCACGCGCAAATGGTCGGCGTCGCGCATGCCGCAGCGAAAGGCCACCGTTTTCAACGGCGCCGTGCTGTTTTCCAGCATCACGCGCGCCGCGTCGATGCGTGCGCTCTCGACGAATTCGGCGGGCGTCATGCTGGTGTCGCGCACGAAGATTCTCGCGAAGTTGCGCTTGCTCATTTTCGCAACGCCGGCGAGCACTTCCACGCCCAGATCTTCGTTCAGATGCCCGAGCACATACTGCTGCACCTGGGCAATGGGCGACGTCGCCTCCGCGTAGGGCGTGAGATACGGGCTGAACTGCGACTGGCCGCCCGCGCGCTGCACGAATACCACGAGCCGTCGCGCCACCTTCAGCGCGATTTCCGGGCCGTGATCCTGAGCCAACAGATACAGCGAGAGATCGATGCCCGCCGTCACGCCCGCCGAGGTATAGAGATTGCCGTCCTGAATGAAGATGCGGTCGAATTCGACGTTCGCGGTCGGGCACATCGCGGCGAGCGCGGCCGCGTCGTTCCAGTGTGTCGTCACCGTGCGCCCGTCGAGCAAGCCCGCGCGCCCCAGCGTCAGCGCGCCGTTGCAGATGGACCCGAAGCGCCGGGCGCGTGCGCTGGCTTCGCGCAGCCACGCGTGCGCCGCATCGGCGAGCGGCTGTTCTACGAGCGAGGGTCCGCCCGCCACGAGCAGCAAATCGTAATGGCCGCGTGCTTCGTCGAAGTGGCGGTCCGCACCAATGCGCACGCCGCTCGAGCAGCGCACGGTGTCGCGTTCCGTTGCGATCAGCTCAAGCTGGTATTGCGCCTCGGGCGGCAGCAGGCGATTGGCCTCCGAGAAGACGTCGGTGGGGCCGAACACGTCGAGTGCCTGGACGCCAGGGAAGACGAGAAGCGCAACGGTCAGCATCGTTTTGGAAGAGGAACGGAGTCAGGGGTCCGAGGCTCGCTAGCGTCGCGCGAGAATATGCGCGCCCGCGCTGCGCGGCAGCAGCACGCTGTCGACCACGCCCAGCGCCGCGAGCACCGTGATGAACCAGAACGCGAGATGGAAGTCGGCGGCGCCCGCAGTGCCCGCATGGGTGCCGCGCAGCGCCTCGGCAACCGAAAGCGCCAGCGCGCCCACGGCGATCCCCATGCCGGCGTTCATCTGCTGCAGTACGGAGAAGAGCGTCGTCGCGTCGCGCATCTGTGCCTGGGGCACGTCGGCGAAACCGATGGTGTTCAGCGCGGTGAACTGCATCGAGCGCACGAGGCCGCTGAAAAACAGCAATGCGGCCACGACGACACGCGGCGTATCGGCCCCGAGCAGCGTGAAGCCCGCGAAGCCGAGCGCGACCAGCGTGCCGTTGCCGATCAGCACGGTGCGAAAGCCGAAGCGGTTCATGACCCACGTGGTGCCCGGCTTCATGCACAGGTTGCCGGCGAACAGCCACAGCAGCAGCGCGCCCGAAGCCACGGCGCTCCACCCGAACGCCACCTGGAACATGAGCGGCAGCAGAAACGGCGCGGTGCCGATGGCCGTGCGAAACAGCGAGCCGCCGAACACGGTCACGCGAAAGGTGTTGATCTTCACGGGCGCGAGATCGAACAGCGGATGCGGCACGCGCCGCAAATGCACGACGGCCGCCGCCAACAGCGCGATGCCCGCCACGCACGTGCCGATCGACACGGGCGCGGTGACGTCGGAGCGGCTCGCCATCTCGATGCCGCTCATGACGAACGCGAAGCCGAGGCCGCTCAGCACGAAGCCGAAGGTATCGAAGCGGCGCGGTTGCGTGTGCTCGTCGCGCAGGAGCAGCAGGGCTGCCACGAGCGCGGCCACGCCGAGCGGCAGGTTGAGCAGGAAGATCCAGTGCCAGCTCCAGTGCGTGCTGATCCAGCCGCCGAGCGGCGGCCCGAGAATCGGCGCGACCAGCGCGGGCCAGGTCAGGATCGCGATGGCGCGCACGATCTCGTGCTTCGGGGTGTCGCGCAGCACGACGAGCCGGCCCACCGGCACCATCATCGCGCCGCCCAGCCCCTGCAGCACGCGCGCGGCGGTGAAGGCGAACAGGCCCGAGCTCAGCGCGCACAGCAGCGACGCCACGCTGAATACGGTGATGGCCGTGGCGAACACGCGCCGCGCGCCGAAGCGCTCGGCGAACCAGCCGCTCACGGGGATGAACATGGTCAGCGCGACGAGATACGCGGAGACGCCGATCGAGAGATACGCGGGCGCCGTGTGAAAGTCGCGCGCGATGATGGGCAGCGAGGTGGTGATGACGGTGGCGTCGAGGTTCTCCATGAAGAACGTTGCGGCCACAAGGAATGCGACGGCGGTGCGGCGATCGAGGGCGTGCGGCATCAGGCGTGTTCCAGGATTTTCCGGGCGTGCTTCTTCGTCGGCCGCCGGATTCGGCGCTCAGTGTCCCTCATTCTACTGAAGTTGGCCCCCGCTTCCGCTGGCACGGTCCCTGCATGATCTGGCGGGACCATGCGATATCCATCGCGAAGGGAGGTCGATACGATGAGCAACCAGTCCGACGAGTCCGAACATACCGATAAGCCCGACGATGCGCCGGAACCGCGCGGCACGGATCTGCCCAAGCCAATTGGGGACGCTGTGCCCGCACCGACCGAGCCCGGTCTCGACCAGCCGTTGCCACCCAGGACTTTGCCAACCGAGGAGGCGGGCGAGGACCCGGGCGAGAAAGATCGAGCGCCGAGCAACGATATTTCCAGGCCGCTGGGCGACGCGGTGCCCACACCGGTCGAGCCGGGCCTCGACCAGCCTCTGCCGCCTAAAAAGCACTAGCGCAACACGTGGCGGTTTCGCTACGCCTTGAGCGCATTGCGCGACTTCGGCGCGAGCAGCGGCAAGTCGCGGATTCTCACACCGGTCGCGTCGGCAATCGCGTTGGCGAGCGCCGCCGCGGCCGGTCCTTGCGCCGCTTCGCCCACGCCGAGGAACGGCAGGCCGGGGCGGTCGATCAGCAACACCTCCACGCGCTTCGGCACCGACGCAAAACGCATGATCGGGTAAGTGCTCCAGTCGAAGCTCGTAATCCGCTCACGGTCGAACTGCGTTTCCTCGAAGAGCGTCCAGCTCGTGGACTGCAGGATGCCGCCTTCGACCTGATTGCGCACGCCATCCGGATTGACGATCTGGCCGCAGTCGATGGCTGCGACCACGCGGTCGATGTGCACCTCGCCGGTATCGCGCACGACGGTCACGTCCATCGCAATGGCCAGGTAGGCCATCAGGTTCTTGTATTGGGCGACTGCAAAGCCGGTGCCGGACGCGTGCACGTCCGGGTGCTTCGCGCGTGCGGCATGCGCTTGCCAGCCGGATCGATCGGCCACGGCATGGATGACGGCTTGTGCGCGCGGATCGTCGAGATGCTTGAGGCGGAACGCGACGGGGTCCGCTTGCGCGGCACCCGCAAGCTCGTCGATAAAGCTCTCGATGGCGAACACGTTCATATGCGCGCCGAGCGAGCGCATGGCCGAAACGCGTATCGGCATGTCGGGCAGGAAGTGATGCTGCACGTGCAGGCTCGGCACGCGGTAGAGCGGAATGCTGTTGCGGTCGCCGCCGCCTTCGGGCATGGGAATCGGCTTGGGCGGCGCGGGCGTGAACGGTTTGGCGAGCAGTTGCGCGGGCAACAGTCGGCCCGCGTTCTCGATGCGGTTGTTATGGGTATTGCTCCATAGTTCGTATTGCCAGGCGATAATCGATCCTCCGGCATCGAGCGATGCGCTCGCCTCCACCGTCATCGCGGGACCGAACGGCTCCCACAGGTGTTCCTGCTCGCGCATGAACTGCACGCGCACCGGGCGGCCGGGCAGCTCGCGGGCGATGAGCGCGGCGTCACCGGCGGCGTCGTCCGCACCGTTGTGTCCGTAGCAGCCCGAACCTTCCACGTGCACGCAGCGCACCTTCTCGCGCGGCATGCCGAGCATCCCGGCAATGCCGGCGCGCAGCGGGTAGACGCCTTGCGTGTGTGTCCATACCGTCATGACGCCGTTGTCGAGGTGCGCGAGCGCGCACGACGGCCCGATCGATCCGTGCGTCAAATAGGGCTTCGTATAGCGGGCTTTCAACGTCGCCGCCGGCTGGCTTGCGCTCGCGCCCTGATCCGCCACGACGATTTCCTGTGCCGGCAGTTTCATGAGAAACGCGTGAATGCTGGCCGGATCGGGCAGTGGCGGGCCGGGCTGCCATTGCGCTGCGAGCGCGAGTTCGCGCATCGCGACGATGGCGCGCCATTCGTCGTCGGCGACCACGGCGAGGTAATCGCCGTTGCGCACGACCTTGACGACGCCAGGTAGCGCCGCCACGCGCGCGCTATCGACGGAAACGAGCCGCGCGCCATAGGAAGGCGGCCGCACGACGCGCGCATGCAGCATGCCGGCGGGCCGCAGGTCCTGAACATAGCTCGCGCCGCCCGTGACCTTGCCCGGAATATCCACGCGCGGCAGCGTGTGCCCGATCACGCCGTAGTGTGCGGGCGGCTTTGTCGCGGCGTTGGACTGCGCGTCTTGATGCAGGTTCGCGTGCTGCACCGCTTCGCCATAGCTCACGCGCCTTCCGTCGGCGGCGACGATTGCGCCGTCGCGCGTGCTGAGCGCGGCGGCATCGATGCCCAACTGCGCCGCTGCGCTATCGACGAGCAGCGTGCGCACCTGGGCCGCCGCGTTGAGGATCGCCGTGCCGCTGTCCGCCATCGTGTGGCTGCCCGCCGTGTAGCCCTCGTTTGGCGTGGTGGCCGTATCGGCGGTGACCAGTTCGATCGCCTGAGGCGCGAGGTCGAGTTCTTCGGCGGCGAGTTGCAGGAGCGCCGTGCGAACGCCGGTGCCCAGTTCCACCTTGCCCGTGAACACGCTCACGTGGCCGTCGGGTCCGACCTTGATCCACGCGTCGAGCGATGGCGTGGTCTTGAGGCTGCCGGGCAGCTTCGGGGCGCTCGCGTGGAAAGTGCCCGCTTCGGTGGTGGTTTGCGCGAGCGCGGCCATGCCCGGCACGATGGCGAAGCTCACCATCAGCGAGCCGCCCACGAGGAAACGGCGGCGCGCGACGTCGTCGGGGCCGCCAGGGTCGAACGCAGGGGATGGGCGGGCGCGGCTCATGATTGCGTGCCCGCAGCCACTTGCCGGATCGCCGCGAGAATGCGCATATGCGTGCCGCAGCGGCACAGATTCGGCTGCATATAACGGCGAATCTCGTCGTCGGTGGCGTGCGGCGTGCGCTCCAGGAGGGTTTGCGCACGCATGATCATGCCCGCGATGCAGTAGCCGCATTGCGCGGCCTGCTGGTCGATAAAGGCCTGTTGCAGCGGCCCCGGATGATCCGCGCTGCCGAGTCCTTCGACGGTGCGCACGGGCCGCTCGCCCACGGCCACGACCGGCAGCAGGCACGAGAACACCGGCTCGCCGCCCACGCTCACCGTGCACGCGCCGCATTGGCCGAGCCCGCAGCCGAACTTCGCGCCATTGAGCCGCAACTGGTTGCGCAGCACATAGAGCAGCGGCGTGGACGGATCGGCATCGACGGTATGGCTGACGCCGTTGACGTTGAGCGTAATCATCGTGATGGGCTTTCCTTGCGTAGACGCGCCACGGCCTGAGCATCGAGCGCGGACCAGGGGGCAAGCGCGCTGAAGCGCGCGCGCGTGTAGTTGGCAAGCTCCGCGATCTGCGTGTCCGTGAAGGTGCCGGCGAACGGTGGCATGAAAGACCCGGCTTCGCTCTCGTGCCAGGCGATGCCGTCGAGCAGGATGCGCACCATGTTGCGCGGGCTGTCGGCGTTGACGGCGGTGGAGAGCGACAGCGACGGACGATAGCCGTCGGTCGACATCGCCGCGCCTTCAGCATGGCACGACGCGCAGGCCGCGGCAAACAGGGTAGCGCCGTTGGCGGGCGCGGTCGAGACATGGACGCTGGCGGCGGCAGGCGGCGCAGCGGCATTCGGGTTGGACTGCAGTGTCATCAGATAGGCGGCGATGGCGTCGATGTCTTCGGGAGCGTCGTCGGCGAGCGAGCGCGTCACCGTACGCATCGGGCCGGCCGCCGCGCCGTGCTCGCTGGCGTAGCCCGTACGCAGATAGTTCGTCAGTTGTGCTTGCGTCCAGGGCCTTGGGCGTGCCGTGAGGTCGGTCAGCGCAGGCGCGTCCCAACCCTCGAGGGTGCCGCCTTGCAACGCATGGTCGCGGCGCTCGGCGCCGAGATGGTTGAGCGGCGTGTGGCACGCGCCGCAATGACCGAGGCTCTCGACGAGATAGCGGCCGCGCGCGACCTGCTGCGCTTGTGCGTCCGTCGACGTGGCGGAAGCGGTAGACGCCGCAGACGCAGGCGGCAGATAGAGCTGATTCCAGACAGCCATGAGCGGCCGCAACCCCAGCGGAAACATCAGCGCATTGTGCGGCGCTGGCGCGTTGACGCTCGCGCGGCTCATCAGCCATGCATAGAGCGCGGCGATATCGGCGTCGCTCATCTGCGCGAAGTGCGGATACGGAAACGCGGGATAGAGCAGATGCCCGTCACGCGACACGCCGCGCCGCATCGCGCGCGTGAACGCGTCGAGCGACCAGTCGCCGATGCCGGTGTCCTTGTCCGGGGTGATGTTGGTCGAGTAGATCACGCCGAAGGGCGTTTGCAACGGCAGGCCGCCCGCGAGCGGTTGACCTTGAGTCGCGGTATGACACGTGATGCAGTTGCCGATGGCCGCGAGCTTCGCGCCGCGCGTGATGGCCGCGGCGTCGCCCGCCGGCGGCGAGGGCGCGGCCACGGGTGCGAGCCCGCGCTCCCAGGCACGCGCAACGTGGCCGCCATAGGCGGCAGCGAGCGCAACAAGGACCACGGCCACGCTCGCGATCCGTACCCGCCTGCCTTTCATCGAGCCTCCAGAGCCGAGAGGGCCATCGCTCCACATGGCGATCGGCATGCGCCGTTCGATCGGGAGCAAATGACGTGCCCGGTCTGCGGGTTGTTCGCTGTATTACGATGCTGGGCAAATCGATACGGAGATGACGAGATGAACGAGCTTCGGGGCCTGCAGTGTTTCGTGACACTCGCCGAGGAACTGAACTTCAGCCGCGCCGCGGAGCGTCTGCACATTGCGCAGCCGGCCTTGAGCCAGCAGATCCGCGCCCTCGAGGACCGGGTGGGCACGCAACTGATCGATCGCACGCGCCGCCCGCTGCGCCTGACGGAAGCGGGCCAGTACCTCGCCACCGAAGCGCGGCAGATTCTCGGCTCGCTCGCCGAAGTGACGCACGGCGCGCTGGAGATCGGCGTGGGCCGGCGCGGCTGGCTCAGTGTCGGCTTCACGCGCTCGTCGATGTACAGCGTCCTGCCGCCTGCGCTCAAGGCGTTTCATCAGGCGTATCCGCAGGTCGAACTCAAGCTGTTCGAAATGCTGACCGACGAACAGACCGACGCGCTGCGCGACATGCGCATCCATGTCGGCATCGGGCGGCAGCCGCTCGCCGTGCCCGGTTACACGACCTTGCCGCTGCTGCGCGAGCGGCTCGTGGTATTGATGGCGTCGGATCACCCGCTCGCCAAGCGAAAGAAGGTGCGCATCGACGAACTCGCCGATACGCCGCTGATCCTCTACCCGAAGCATCAGAACGCGCAGTTCAAGCGCACGGTTCAGGCGCTCTACCGCGACGCTGGCGTGACGCCCCTCGTCGCGCATCAGGCCTATGAGATCCAGACCGCCATCGCGCTCGTGGCGGCAGGGCTCGGCGTGACCGTGGTGGGCGAGTCGGTGGCGCGCCATGGCCGCGCCGACGTCGTGGCGCGCCACCTCGATGGCCCCGGCGCTTCACAGCGCACCGTGCTGGCCGCGACGTTCCGCAGCGACGACGCCTCGCCGCATCTGCGCGCGTTTCTCGAATGCCTGCCGCCGCCGCTCGCCAGCACACTATAAGCGCACGCTTATAGAAGCATAAGTATCGCGTCTTGGACTCGACGCCCCCCGCTTCTTATTATCGAAACTCAGGTGCCCTGTCTCGCGGGGTGCCGCCGGCAACGCTCATCGCTGCCGGCCGATAACTATGCAGCGACGGCACCGCCCGTCGCCATGAAGCGGAGACAGCATGAGTCACTTCGATGAAGCAGCAACCATGCGAAAGGTTTACAAGCGGCTCGTGCCGCTCCTTTTTTGCATGATGTTTTTCAATTATCTGGACCGTATCAATATCGGGTTCGCCGCACTCGACATGAACTCGGACATGGGCTTCGACCCGGCCGTGTTCGGCTTTGCGGGCAGTATTTTCTTTGTCGGCTACATGCTGCTGGAAGTGCCCAGCAACCTGTTGTTGCACCGCGTCGGCGCGCGCCGCTGGATCGCGCGCATTCTGCTCACGTGGGGAGCCGTTGCGGCGGCAACGGCCTTCGTGTTCAATGCGTCGAGCTTTTACGTGCTGCGCTTTCTGCTCGGTGTGATGGAAGCCGGTTTTCTGCCGGGTATCGCCGTGTATCTGACCTACTGGTTTCCGGAGCGCTACCGCGCCCGCGCCGTGGGCGGGTACATCATCGCGGGGTCGTTCTCGGCCGTGCTGGGCGGCCCGCTCTCGACCGCGGTCATGACTTACGCGAACGGCGCGCTCGGCATGCACGGCTGGCAGTGGATGTTCATTATCGAAGGCGTGCCCGCCATGCTGCTCGGCCTCGTCACGCTGCGCATCATGACCGAGCGCCCCGCTGACGCCGACTGGCTTTCCACGGAAGAGAAGCAATGGCTCGAAGCCACGCTCGCCAGGGAGCGCGAGGCGCTGGGCGGCCATCGGCATTTTCCGCTGCTGAAGGTGGCGAGCGATATTCGCGTCTGGAGCCTCGCGTGTCTGTTCGGCTGCGCGCTGGTCGGCATTTATGGGCTGTTCCTGTGGCTGCCGCAGATCGTGAAAAGCCTGGGGCACCTCAACAACATCGAAGTGGGCTTCCTCTCGGCTGCGCCGCCGCTCCTGGGCGTGCTGGGTACGTATCTCGTGAGCCGCAGCTCGGACCGCACAGGCGACCGTAAATACCACCTCGCATTCGTCTACGGCATGAGCGCACTGGCGATTGCGGGGAGCGCGTATGCGCCGAATCCGCTGCTTGCGTATGCGCTGCTTTGCGTGACGGGCCTCTTCATCTATGCGGGCAACCCGCTGTTCTGGAGCCTGGCCGCTTCGTTCAGAACCGGTGCGGCGGGCGCGGCGACGATCGCGCTCGTCAACACGATCGCCCAGTTCGGCGGCGTGGTGGGGCCGTGGACCATCGGTCTCGTGCGCCACGCCACCGGCAACTTCAAGCTCGCGCTGCTCACCATTGCCGCTTTCCTCGTGGTCGCCACGCTCATCGCCATCGTGATGCGCGTGAAGCCCGCCGAGCGCGGTGCCTCGAACCCGTCGCTCGTTGGCCACGACGAAGCGACGGAGAGCTGATCTTAATCTTCCGTACACCTGATGGAATTGCTACATGATCATTGACTGCCACGGTCACTACACCACCTCGCCGCCCCTGCACGAAGCCTGGCGCGCGAAACAGATCGCCGCGCTCAAGGACGGCACGCCGGTGCCGCCGCGCCCGTCGATCAGCGACGACGAGATTCGCGCAAGCATCGAAAACGGCCAGCGGCGCATTCAGCGCGAGCGCGGCACGGACCTGACGATTTTCTCCCCGCGTGCCGCGGGCATGGGTCATCACGAGGCGGGCGCAGCGGCGAATGCGCTGTGGTCCAGCGAATGCAACGATCTCGTGCATCGCGTGTGCGCGCTTTTCCCGCAGCATTTCGTGGGTGTTTGCCAGTTGCCTCAGGCACCGGGCGTGACGCCGGAAAACTGCATTCCGGAGCTGCGCCGCTGCGTGGAGGAACTGGGATTCGTGGGCTGCAACCTCAACCCGGACCCCTCGGGCGGTCACTGGTCGGGACCGCCGGTCACGGATCGCTCGTGGTATCCGCTTTACGAGGCCATGGTGGAACTCGACGTGCCCGCGATGATCCACGTGTCGTCGTCGTGCAATCCTAACTTTCATGCGACGGGCGCGCATTACCTCAACGGCGACACCTCGGTATTCATGCAGCTGCTGCAGGGCGACCTGTTCGCCGACTTCCCGAGCTTGCGCTTCATTATTCCGCACGGCGGCGGCGCGGTTCCGTATCACTGGGGGCGCTATCGCGGTCTGGCGCAGGACATGAAACGGCCGCTCCTGAAGGACTACCTGCTCAAGAACGTGTTCTTCGATACCTGCGTCTACCATCAGCCGGGCTCCAACCTGCTCGCCAAGGTGATTCCGGTGGAGAACATCCTGTTCGCCTCGGAGACGATCGGCGCGGTGCAGGGCATCGACCCGGAAACCGGCCACTACTACGACGACACGCGCCGCTATATCGATGCGATCGAATGGCTCAGCGACGCCGACCGGCAACGCATTTACGAAGGCAACGCGCGTGCGGTGTACAGCCGTCTTTCCGCGCAGATCGAACGACAAACCGCACTGGAAGGGATCACGAAATGAATCAGATTGGCTGGCGTGAACACGAGTCCGCCCCGCAGGCCAGCGCAGCGACGCTCGCTGCGTTGCGCGAACTGCAAGTGTCGCTCCTGAGCGACAACATGGCGCGTTCGAGCGGCATGCTCGGCCTGCGGCCGTTCCACAGGCCCAGGCCGATGGCGGGCACGGCGGTGACGGTGCGTACGCGTCCCGGCGACAATCTCGCCATCCATCGCGCGTTCGACTTCTGCCGGCCGGGCGACGTGCTCGTGATCGACGGCGCGGGCGAAGTGACCCAGGCCCTGATGGGCGACATCATGTCGAGCTACGCGGAAAGTCTCGGCGTGCAGGGGCTCGTGATCGACGGCGCGATCCGCGACGTCGGCGCGATTCGCCAGCGCGACTTTCCGGTGTATGCGCGCGGCGTGACGCACCGCGGGCCCTACAAGAACGGTCCGGGCGAAATCAACGTGCCGGTGACCATCGGCCGGATGGTCGTCAATCCCGGCGACATCATCGTGGGCGACGAGGACGGCTTGCTCGCCATCGCGCCCGCTGATGTGGAGACCGTCATTGCGGGCGCGCGCCGGCAGGGCGAAAAGGAGGCCGCCGCCTTGCAGGCGATCGCCGAAGGGTGCTTCGACCGCGCATGGGTGATGCCGCACATCGAGCGCATGAGAAGCGGCGCCTGATGAACCCAGGCGGCGTCAGGCGTTAAGATGCGCGCTGGAGCCTGTGCTCCCTCGCTCAACCGCAGATCCACTCTTGTTCCATGCCCCGATACCTAGACGCTGCCGCGCTGCGCGAACTCGCCGAACACGCGGAGCAAACCGACCCGCCGCCTTGCACCTGCACGAAAACGCCGCTGGATGGCTGGCAATCGCAGCCGCTCTCGCTCGACGAGCGGCAGCTGGAACAGATCGGCACGCTCGTTAGCGCGGACGAAGCCGAACCGACCTTCGCCGAACATCTGCCGGGAGAGGTGGGCTACTGGTCGGAAAATGCGCCGATCGCGCCCCGGTACTTTCCGTATAACCGTTGCGGCGTGTGGCAATGCACGGTGTGCAGACGCCTTTATCTTCGTTATACGGAAGGCGGCGGCTATTTCGTCGATCAGCGTATTCGCGCGTTGAAAGCGCGTTTGATCGAGGACGTGCCGCTTTGAACTTCTGATTCCGGCGCGCTTATATTCCTGGTGAATCAAACGGAGGTCAGGCTTTTCCCTGGCCTCTCTTTTATTTCTGGCGGCTTGATCTTCGAATGACCGCCAATGTCGCTTTCGACTTCACAACCGAACCTTACATGCGTGTCCCGTTCGCACGCGGCTCAACCGACGCCGCGTCAAACTCCGCATCTCGATGTGCCTTCGCATCAAAACCTCAACGACAAGCTGAAGCGCGCGCTTCAAGGCCATCGCGGCACGGCAGTGCAGGAAATGGCGCGGCGCAGCACGCCGAAATTCTTTTCCCGACCTGATCAATTCTGAGTTTCATTCCAGCAATAAAGGCGTGAACCGAAACTTACTGGGCGCGATGGTTCTATTCATCGACAAGTTTCTAGAGCCATACATGCATACGCGCTTTTAAATGGAAACGATCAATTTCTTTGCTGTGCATTATTACCGCTCCTTGCGCATTCTTACGTCCAGATCGAAGCCCGCCGTTCGGCCGCTTCAAGAAAATGGATGATGTGAGCCGCAGCGCGATGGCGATTCGTCGAGGCGCTCCCGCAGATTCCGAGAGGCATTCGCGTGTTGATCCACCTGTTCTGCTGCTCAAAGGAGCCGACTGATGAATAAACCCTTATTGGCCTTTCTACTCGCGGCGACGGTGGCCGTTGCCGGTTGCGGAGGATCGGACTCCTCCAGTTCCAACCCGGCGTCGGCCGCGGCCACGCCGTCCGCGCCCAAACTGCTCTCGAACATTACCGTGCCCAATACGACGAGCCCGGCGTTCAGTTTCGATATCGGCTATGTGGAAGCGGGCCGGTACTATCTGGCCGATCGCAACAACAAGTCCGTCGATGTCGTCGATACCAAAACGAAAGCGCTGCTCGCGCAGATTCCGGGCAACTTCACCGGTGCGGGCGCGAGCACCGATGCGTCCGGACCTGACGGCATCGTGGGCGTGACGGGAATGAATACGCTGTACGTAGGGGACGTCGATAGCGTGAAGATCGTCGACACGTCCGCGATGCAAACGGTCAAGACGATCCCCATCAGCACGTCGGGCTCGCGCGTCGATGAAGGCTGCTACGATCCCGACGACCATCTCGTCATGTTTGCGAGCCCCGGCGACACGCCGCCCTACGTGACCTTCATTTCGACCACGACGCAAACTGTCGTGAACAAACTGGTATTCAACGGCTCTTCAGGCCTGGAAGCCTGCGTGTACGATCCGGCCTCGAAGAACTTTCTCATCAACAACGACGGCACCACCGCCAACCCCGACGGCGAACTCGACGTGATCACCGCCAGTTCGGTCACGTCGGGCGCGCCTGCGGTGAGCAAGGCGTTTGCGCTCGGCAAATGCGGCCCCGCCGGCATTGCGCTCGGTCCCAACAGCGACGTGCTGATTGGTTGCGATCCTTCTGCGGGCGATCCGCTCATTACGCTGATCCTCGATCGCAATACGGGTACGCAACTCGCATCCGTGCCGTTCGGCGGCGTGGACCAGGTGGCTTATGATCCCGCGTCGAATCGCTACTTCCTGCCTGCGCGCCACTACGTCACGAGCGGCACCGCGGCGTCTTCGGGCTTTACCCCGACCATGGGTGTGATCGACGGCGCGACGCGCAAGCTCATTTACACCGTGGCGGTGGGGACAGGCGCGCACTCGGTTGGCATCGACAGCAGCCTCGGCGAGGTCTTCGTGCCGTACCAGCCCGGGTCGGCGGCATTCCCGAATGGCGGGATATCAGTGTTCTCGACACAATAGAGGCAAAGTTTCAGGCCCTGCCTGGCGCTCAGCCAGCGGACGTGAGGAACGTCCGCTGGCATTTCTGCTTCTTCGCCTTATTCGGCCTATCGCTGACTTACGGTTATGATGTTTCGCACCGTGCGGGCTCCGCGAGCCCGCACACATTCCAACATCATTCAACCAGCGCATGGGTATTCGGGAACTCCGAAACGTTTTCCGGATGATTCACCGGGCGAGCGGCTCGAATACTACGTGATCGACGGCCCCACGTCCAAAGCCGTGCTGGAGCGCTTCACGCAAGGCGCGCGGGCTGAAGATCTGCGTGTGGATCAATCCGTATATCGCGCAACCCTCGCCACTGTTCGCCGAAGGCATGGCGAAAGGCTACCTCCTGCGCAAGCCCAACGGCGACGTGTGGCAGTGGGACCGCTGGCAGCCCGGCCAGGGCATCGTCGACTTCACGAATCCCGCCGCGGCACAGTGGTATGCGGGACATCTGAGGCGTTTGCTGGAAATGGGCGTGGACTGCTTCAAGACGGATTTCGGCGAGCGCATTCCCACCGACGTGGTCTACCACGACGGCTCCGATCCGCAGAAGATGCACAACTACTACAGCTACCTCTACAACAAGGTGGTGTTCGACGTGCTGCGCGACGTGCGCGGCGAGGGCGAAGCGGTGGTGTTCGCGCGCTCCGGCACCGTGGGCAGCCAGCAGTTGCCCGTGCATTGGGGCGGCGACTGCAGCGCGACCTACGAATCGATGGCCGAGACGTTGCGCGGCGGCTTCTCGCTAGGCCTGAGCGGCTTCGGTTTCTGGAGCCACGACATCGGCGGATTCGAGCACACCGCGCCCGCCGACGTCTACAAGCGCTGGTGCGCGTTCGGGCTGCTGTCGAGCCACAGCCGCCTGCACGGCAGCAAGTCGTATCGCGTTCCATGGCTGTTCGACGACGAAGCCGTGGAGGTGGTGCGCCATTTCACCGAATGGAAGTCGCGCCTCATGCCGTACCTGTTCGACGCCGCGCAGCAGGCGGTCGATCACGGCACGCCGATGCTGCGCGCCATGCTGCTGGAGTTTCCCGCCGACCCAGCCTGCGAGCATCTGGACCGCCAGTATCTGCTCGGTGAATCGCTGCTGGTGGCGCCGGTCTTCAACGCCGCGGGCGACGTGGACTTCTGGTTGCCGGCGGGCCGCTGGACGCATCTGTTCACGGGCCGGCAGGTCGAGGGCGGCAGGTGGGTGCGCGAGCGGCACGGGTTTCTAAGCCTGCCGATTTACGTGCGGCCGAATACGCTGCTCGCGATCGGCGCCGAGGACCAGCGTCCCGACTACGACTACGCATCGCGCAGCGAACTGCATCTGTTCGAACTGGCCGATGGTGCGAGCGCGGCCGTGACGCTGCGCGACCAGCGCGGCGCGCGCGTGACACAGGTGAGCGTGACCCGGCGCGGCGATACGCTGAATGTGCGCTACGACGGCGTGAAGGGACCGCTACCGCTGACGCTGCGGCAATGGCCCGAACTGCGCGATGCCGGTGGGCTGAAGTCGCAAGCCGGGGAGTTGGGCGTGCAGGTGCAGTTACCGGCGGGTGACGGAGAGGTCGTGTTGCGCATTCAGGCTTAACAAGGCGCTACGCGAGGCGTTGCGGACGCCAGAAGGCAACGACTACAAAGCGCGGCTATTCAGCCGGGCAGCTTACTGCGCTGCCTGACCGGCTTGCGACGAACCGTTGTTCACGCCGCCCACTGCGCTGTTTTGCGCAGCGACGCGAGCTTCGGCAGCCTGAACGTTCGCCGGATATTCATTGGGGTTCGAACGTGCCGGATTGAAGCCGGCCTTTTCGACCTGGACCATGTCTGCACGGACTTGTGCGCGGGTCACGGGCTGGTTCGACTGGGCGAACACGGCAACGGGAGCGGCGAGGGCGGCAGCGATAACAACGGCTTGGACGAGCGATTTCATGACTAACCTCCAGATTTACTTTCTTCTTGAACTGCCTACAGGGTTGTAAGCAGCGGTGAAGTCAGTGTAGGAGGGTCAGGGACTAGGGTAAATACCTAATAGCCGAATTCACTGTTTCCGCCAGGAGAACAATCCGGGCACGACCGTGGCGCCAGCCCACCATTTCCCGAACGAGACGGGAGCGAGCGGGGTCAGACCATGCCGGGCACGACGCCGACCGTATCGACGAACTCGGTCTTGCCCATGCCGCGCGACTTGGCCCGGTACATGGCGCTGTCCACGGCGCGCATCAGGGTTCGCGCATCGAGCGAGCGGCTGCCGCTGCCTTCCGTGAGCAGGCACACGCCGATGCTGCACGACACGGTCACCGGATAGCCGCCCACGGTGCGCATGTTGGCGAGAATCGCGTGGATGCTGTTGGCGACGGTCAGTGCGTCGTTCTTGTCGTAGACGTGCCGCGCCAGCACCACGAACTCGTCGCCGCCCAGTCTCGCGAGCGTATCGCCGCGCCGCATGCGCCGCACCAGTGCCGCGGCGAAGCTGCGCAGCAGTTCGTCGCCCACCGCGTGCCCGAAGGAGTCGTTCACTTCCTTGAAGCCGTCGAGATCGACGAGCAGCATCGCCGTGCGATCGACCTCGGCGGTGCGCGTAAAGAGCGTGCGCCCGATGGCCTGCTCGAGACGCACACGGTTGTAGAGCCCGGTGAGCGGATCGGTCGAAGCCTGGCGTTCCAGCCGGTGGACGAGCACCGCCAGATAGATGGACGTCGCCACGATGCTGAGCGCAATGCCAAGCGCGGCCGTGATATTGGCGCCCCACCACGGTTGCCAATGCATCAGGCCCATGATGCCGACGAGCGCCACGACACAGGAAAGGCCCAGCATGCGCTGGCCATAGCGGCAGCCCGCGCCGACCAGAAACCAGAAGGCCACCCACAGGAGCGGCAGCGCGGCCGTTCCGCCCACGGCCAGCGCGCCGGTGACGATGGCCTGATCGGCGATCGTGGCGAGCGTGAGGCGCACGAGAGAGCGCGCTGGCGCGACGGTGACTGCCACATACGATATGACGCCGAACGCCACATAAGCGGTGACCGCCAGAAGCGTTGCGTAGACGTGGGTCGAGCGATAGATCGAGCAGGCAACGAGGTAGGCGAGAAGAACGACGGAACCGAGCGTGATGCGCAGTACGGCCTGCTCCTTCTCTGGGTCCTTCGGAAATGCACGAAACAACGCTTTCCCGGGCCAGGAATGTGTTTCCGTCTCGCCCATGGCAGCCCCCCGCTGTAATTCTGTATTTTGTCGCCCGGTAGTGTACCCCACACATACTGCGTGTCGAGGCGCTAAAAAAACGAAATTTCAACGCGCATGGCGCCGATACGCAATGCAATGCGACTTCGCGCCGAATGACCGATACTGTGACGCGCATCGCGTGCAATCCATCGGTTCCGAATTCGCTCGGTCAATCCATCAAAGGAGGCGTCATGGGTAGGGAAGGTCTGGAAAAGCAGGGTATGTCGTGTGAGCGGCTCGCGCGGATCGAACGTTTTCTCGACGAGAACTACGTTGCGACCGGCACGCTCGCGGGCACCGTCACGCAGGTGTGGCGGCGCGGCGAACTCGCGCTGAACTCGGTGCTGGGTCTCGCGGACCGCGAACGGCGTACGCCGATGGCCGAGGACGCGATCTTCCGCATCTACTCGATGACCAAACCCATTACGTCGGTGGCGATCATGATGCTGGTCGAGGAGTGCAAGATCGCGCTCGACGACCCCGTCAGCAAGTACATCCCGTCGTGGGAAAAACTTGGCGTGTACGCGGGCGGTTTCATGGACAGCTTCCAGACGCGCGCGAGCGCGCGCCCGATGCGCGTGGTCGACCTGTTGCGGCATACCTCGGGGCTGACCTACGGGTTTCAGCAGAACACCAATGTCGATGCGGCTTATCGCAAGCTGAAGGTGGGCGAGCTTGCGACCGCGGGCACGCTCGACGAAATGATCGAGAAGCTGGCCACGCTGCCGCTGGAATTTTCGCCGGGCGAGGCCTGGAACTATTCGGTTTCCACGGACGTGCTCGGCTATCTCGTCGGCAAGGTCAGCGGCATGGCCTTCGAGGACTTTCTGAAAACGCGGATCTTCGAGCCGCTCGGCATGGTCGACACGGCGTTTTACGTGCCGCAGGAGAAGGTGTCGCGCTTTTGCGCCTGCTACGCCATCGGCGCGCTCGGCTCGAAGGTCGTTGCCGAAAAAGGTCCGGAGCTGCAGGACGATCCTCACACGAGCCCGTATCGCGAGCCGCCCTCGTTCGTTTCGGGCGGCGGCGGCCTCGTTTCCACGGCGGCCGACTACATGCGCTTCGCGCGCATGCTGCTGCGGGGCGGCGAGCTGGACGGCGTGCGGCTGCTGGGGCCGAAGACCATCGCGCTGATGACCGCCAACCATCTGCCGGGCGGCGTCGACCTGCCGCGCCTCTCGCGCTCGATGTTCACCGAAGCGGCTTACGAAGGCGTGGGCTTCGGGCTCGGCTTCGCCACGACGATTGCGCCCGCATCCACGCTGATTCCGGGCAGCGCGGGCGACTTCTTCTGGGGCGGCGCGGCCAGTACCTTCTTCTGGGCCGATCCTCGCGAGGACATGATCGTGCTGTTTCTCACCCAGCTTCTGCCTTCGACTGCGTATCCGATTCGCCGGCAGTTGCGCACGCTCGTTTACAGCGCGATTACGGAGTGCGAACGCTGAGCAGCGCGTTTAGCGTGCGCGAGTGGCAATGAAAATATAAGAGGCCTGTTACCTGGATTTTGGCGGTTGTTGTGGGGGTTGGGGCGGCCCCCGAGCCGGGCAGCCGCCATTATCCTGCTCTCGAGGGCCGAGACTCAGTGACGCTTGCCCAGCTTCTCCAGCAGCGCCTTGGCGGCCGGCCCCGACGACGCGGGATTCTGCCCGGTGAGCAGCAGCCCGTCTTCGAGCACATACGGCTGCCAGTCGGGGCCCTTCGAATAGTTGCCGCCCTTCGCCTTGAGTTCGTCTTCGACGAGGAACGGCACCACCTTGGTCAGGCCAACCGCTTCTTCTTCGCTATTCGTAAAGCCCGTGACTGACTTGCCGTTGACGAGCGGCTTGCCGTTGGGACCCTTCACGTGCCGCAGTACCCCGGGCGCGTGGCAGACGAGATCGACGGGCTTGCCGGCTGCGATCGTTCGCTCGATCAGGCCGATAGAGTCCGGGTCTTCTGCGAGATCCCACATCGGGCCGTGGCCGCCGGGGTAGAAGACGGCGTCGAATGCGTCGTGGGCGACATCCTTGAGCTTTGCCGTGTTGCCCAGATCCGCCAACGCAGCCGGGTCGGCTTCGAAGCGACGCGTCAGGTCGGTCTGAAAGTCCGGCTCGTTGCTCTTGGGGTCGAGCGGAGGTTTGCCACCCTTGGGCGACGCGAGCACGATCTGCACGCCGGCGTCCTTGAACACGTAGTACGGCGCGGCGAGTTCCTCGAGCCAGAACCCGGTCTTGCGTCCCGTATTGCCCAGTTCGTCGTGCGAAGTCAAAACCATAAGAATCTTCATGACGTTCTCCTTGAATACGTACGTTTTCACAACGAATTGCGCTCGGCCCGCTCTCGAGCGGGCCGAGCGCGCTTACTTGATGAGTCCCTTCTGTCGTCGATAGACGTCGGTAGGCAGGCCACCCCATCCCCAGTTTTCCGTTGGCACTTCTTCGATGACGACGAAAGTCGCCTCCAGCGGTTTGTTCAGCACGTCGAGCAAGAGCTGGCTCACGCCCTTGATGAGCTGGGCCTTTTCTTCCGCCGTGACGGAATCCGTGCCGGGCCGCGTGCCCTCGCGGGTAACCTGAATTGTGACGATCGGCATTTCGCTTTCCTCGATGGTGATCGTTGCAAGGAGCGCTGGCGAGCGGCGCTCCCTCGTCGGCCCGGTGGGGCCCCGTGGAGCGCAGTGCGCCTTTAGTGGCCGGCGACCTGGCCGCCGTCGACGTGGAGGATTTCGCCCGTCACGAAGGGCGCCGAGTCGAGATAGAGGATCGCGTTGACGATGTCGCTCATCTCGCCCATATGCCCCATCGGATGCAGCGCGCCGAGTGCGGCGTGGGTTTCGGGCGCGTGCATCGGCGACTTGATGATGCCGGGCGATACCGCGTTGGCGCGAATGCCGCGCTTCGCGTACTCGATCGCCAGCGAGCGCGTGGCGGCGGCGAGACCGCCCTTGCTCAGCGAGGCCAGCACCGACGGCACGCCGTCGATCGCGTGATCGACGAGCGTCGTCGTGATCGTGACGACGTGGCCGCTCTCGTGCTTTTCCATCTCCGCGATTGCGAGCTGCGTGATATGGAAGAAGCCGTCGAGGTTGGTGCCCTTGATCGCTGCGTAGTCTTCCGCGGTGTATTGCGTGAACGGCTTCGCGATGAAAATGCCCGCGTTGTTGATCAACGTATCGACGCGGCCAAAGCGCGAGACAGCCGTTTCGATGACGCGGCGCGCCGTGGCCGGATCGGCGATATCGCCCGCCACTGCGACGAGATCGCTATCGTCAGTCTGTTTGATGTTGCGCGAGGTCGCGACCACCTTGTGGCCGAATGCGCGGAATGCCCTGGCCGCTTCGGCGCCGATGCCTTGCGATGCGCCGGTGATCACGATGACTTTAGGGGCTTGACTCATATGAACCTCGAAGTAAGTTGGACTCTGTTTTTGATCGGGCTTGCTGCTCCGATGACGACCAATTTACGCATCCATGCCCCCGGTTTGAATACAGGACGCGGACAAACAGTTGTGAGTCGCAGGAACAAATGACTGCAGGTTGGGCGTGACGGCGCGCAGCGAATGAACTTCATGCGAATGACGCCTGTTTCGCTTTGGATAACTGACTAAAGTGGTCCGGCCTGACCGCGTGAGCGCTCACACGCGGATCACTGCGAGCCTCAGGAGGCCTGCGTGCGCGGATCGTGGTCGAACTCGAGCCTGATTCCGCCCGGTTCGTACACCATGGTGTGGCGCTTCGGCCCTGGGCCGAGGTTCTCCGGCGCAAACTCGATTTTCACACCGGGCCAGGCGGTCACGCGCGAGAAGATGTCGTTGAGCGCTACCTCGCTGCCTACGCGCAAGGCAAGATGATGCAGGCCCACATGGGTCTTGCGGTCGAACTCGACGAGGCGGTTCGGATCGGTCACCTGCCAGAGCGTCAACATGACGTGACCGTCCGAGACGAACGCAGCCGGATAACTGGGCCTTTCGCCAACCTGTTTCCAGCCCAGGCAATTCACGAAGAAGTCACGCGTGAGATTCAGGTCGCGCACAGTCAGTCCGACATGATCGATGCCCAGCGTAAGCGGTTTGTCAGTCATGCTTCGATTCTCCTGAATAAAGAGTGCATCGATCCGGCGTTGCGCACTTCACGGATCCAATCCCTGCCGAAACAATATAGCTGCGAAGATCGGCGTCGATTTTCGCTTGCCGGTCACATCACTTTTTACACGGTGTATCGCGTCGCGCGCAGAAGGCGGTTGGGCGCTGCATCGAGGCGCCGGCCCGTCCTGTGCGCCCGCGGAAACTTCCTTGCACACATCTGCAATGTCAGATATAGTCCGCATCAGATATCGAGGAGGGCAATCGATGAGCGATCCCGTCAATGAAGATTTCGAGCGCACGCAGAAGCTGGTGTTCGTGCTCGGTCAGGCGCACCACCTGATGGCCACCGAACTCAGGGCAGGGCTCAAGGACGCCGGGCTGAACCTCCAGGAGCGCGGCATTCTGCTGACGCTGGCCGGCGGGAGCGCGAAAACGCCGGCGGCGCTGGCGAAGCTGCTTGGCGTCCACCCGGCCCGGATGACCCGCGTGCTGGACAAGCTCGAAACCAGCGGGCTCGTGGAGCGTGAGCGCAACGGCACGGACCGGCGCCTCGTGGACGTCTCGCTGACGCGGGAGGGCTGCGCGGTCGCGGCCCGCAACGCGGACGTTGCCCCCGGGGCCTGGAGCGAGCGGCTCTCGCACTTCTCGAAGTCCGACTTCGACGCCTTGAGCACGCTGCTTTCCAGACTGCTCCATGGCTAGGGCGGCGTTTTTTTTGCCCAATTATCAGACATGTCAGATAACTGCCCGTGCTTGACGGGACATTCGCATCCAGACGAGAGAACCTAACATGAATCCATCGACCAACCCAGGCGGGCCGGCCCAGCTGACTGGCGCGAAGTTCGCGCTCGGCACCTTCGCCGTGGCGCTTGCCACCTTTATGAACGTGCTGGATTCGTCGATTGCAAACGTCGCGATTCCCACGCTCTCCGGCAACCTCGGCGTGTCGATCGACGAAGGCACGTGGGTCATTACGCTGTTTGCCGCGGCCAACGCGGTGTCCATCCCGTTGACCGGGTGGCTGACGCAGCGCGTGGGCCAGGTCAAGCTGTTCGTCTGGGCGATCCTGCTGTTCGTGCTCTCGTCGGCAGCGTGCGGTATGGCCCCGAACCTGTTGACACTGCTCGTCGCCCGTATCGTTCAGGGCGCGGTGGCGGGGCCGCTGGTGCCGTTGTCGCAAGCCTTACTGCTCGCTTCGTTTCCAAAGGAAAAGAGTTCGAACGCGCTGGCGCTGTGGGCGATGACCGCAACCGTTGGACCGATCGCGGGCCCGGCGCTCGGCGGCTGGATCACCGACAGCTACAGCTGGTCGTGGATCTTCTATATCAACGTACCGGTCGGCCTCTTTGCCGCCGGCGTGGTCTGGGCAATCTATCGCGACCGCGAGACGCCGGCACGCAAACTGCCCATCGACAAGGTCGGGCTGATCTCGCTTATCGCGTGGGTCGCGCCGCTGCAGATCATGCTCGACAAGGGCAAGGATCTCGACTGGTTCAGCTCGCCGGTCATCTGGGTGCTCACGATCGTCGCCGCGGTCAGCTTCGTGTTCTTCCTGATCTGGGAATTGACTGAGGAAAAACCGATCGTCAACCTGCGGCTATTCGCCAAACGCAACTTCCTCGGCGGCACGATTGCGATTTCGGTCGCGTATGCGATCTTCTTTGCAAACCTCGTGATCCTGCCGCAGTGGATTCAGGGCTTTCTCGGCTACCGCGCGGTGGATGCGGGGCTCGTTACCGCGCCGCTGGGGATTTTCGCGGTGATCCTGGCCCCCGTGATGGGCAAGGTCATGCCGCGCTCCGATTTGCGGGTGCTAGCCACCCTGGCGTTCGTGGGCTTCGCCGCCGTGTTCTTCATGCGCGCGAACTACACGACCGGTGTGGATGCGTGGACGCTGATTCTGCCGACGCTGCTGCAAGGCATTCCCACGGCGCTGTTCTTCACGCCGCTCACCGGCATCATCCTCTCGGGTCTGCGGCCCGACGAGATTCCGGCGGCCGCGGGCCTGTCCAACTTCGCGCGCATTTTCGCCGGCGCCGTGGGCACGTCGCTCATGAGCAACGCCTGGAACGACCGCACGATCCTCCATCACGCCCGGCTCGCCGAGCAGACGAGCGTGGAGAATCCGGCTTTCACCGGCGCCATTGCGCACCTGCAGGCGACGCTGGGTGGCGGCATTCCCAAGGCCACGGCCTTTTACGCAACCTCGCTCAACGCGCAGGCCACCATGCTGGGGTTGAACGACATCTTCTGGATCTCGGCGGTGATCTTCGTCGTCATCATCCCGCTGATCTGGGTGACGAGGCCGGTCAAGGGCGGTGGCGCGGGCGCGGCAGCCGCTGGCGGACACTGAATGCTGCAGTTGAACCCGGTTCAGACGGCAATGCACTAGCGTGTTTATCTTGACAGTATCTGATAATGCAGATATTGTGCTGTTCAACACGGAGGATGTCGCGATGGACCACTATACGACGAAAAATTTCATGCTTACGGAAAGTGTCGGTTTCAGGATCGTCAAGGCGCGCAATGTGATCGTCGCGGAAATGGACGCGGCGCTCAAGGACCTCGAGATCACGGGCCAGCAAATGGGCATTCTGGTTTCCCTGATGCAGGATGTGGCGACCACGCCGTTCGAACTGTCGAAGTTGCTCGGCATCGATACGGGCCTCATGACGCGGATGCTGGACAAGCTGGAAACGAAGGGTCTGCTGGAGCGTTCCCGCGACGCAGACGACCGTCGTGTGGTCAATCTGCACCTCACGGCAAAGGGACTCAAAACGGCGGAGCAGATTCCGGAAGTCGCGCCGCAAGTGTTGAACGCACGCCTGCGCAAATTCACCAAGGCGGAGTTCGCCGAACTGAACCGCCTGCTTCGCAAGTTCGCAGACGACTAAACGGTGCGGCCGTGGTGCCGCGCTTTTTTTCGACCATTAATCTGATATGTCAGAAAATGAAATCTCAGACTTCTAGAGCAAGCATCGGTACCCGTACGCTGAAGCTGGGCGTATCGGCGATCGCAATGGCCACGCTGGCGGCTTGCGCCAACTACGCGGGCATCCATAGCGACAAGCAGATGGCCCAGCCGCAACAGTTCGAGACGGCGCAGAGCCTGCCGCAGGAACAGGGGCACTGGCCGTCCGCCGATTGGGTCGACCAGTTCGGCGACGCGCAGCTGAAGGCGCTGATTGCCGAAGCGCTGCAGGGCAGCCCGAGCGTCGAGCAGGCCAAGGCGCGCGTGGCCCAGGCGCAGGCCTATAGCGAAACCGCGAAGGCGGGCACGCTGCCGCGCGTGGACGCCAGCTACACGCTCACGCGCCAGCAGTTCAGCAGCACGGCGCTGATTCCGCCGCCGTATGCCGGTTCGTGGCAGACCGAAAACAAGGGGCTGCTCACCGCATCCTACGATCTCGATCTGTGGGGCAAGAACCGCGAGGCGCTGCGCGCAGCCGTCTCGGAGACGGCCGCGAGCGAGGCCGACGAGGAAGTGGTCAAGCTCACGCTGGATACCTCGATCTCACGCACCTACAACCAGCTAGCGCGGCTCTATGCGCTGCGCGACATCGCGCAGGAAGAAGTCACGCGCCGCGAGCAGATCGACCGCATCACGGCGGGCCGCATTGCCACGGGCCTCGACACGCAGGTGGAACGCAAGACCGCGCAGGCGAACCTGGCGACGAGCCGCTCGCGGGTGAGCGCGCTCGACGGCAGCATTCTCACGACGCGCTACCAGTTGGCCGCGCTGCTGGGCAAGGGCCCCGACCGCGGACTCGCGATCACGCGGCCGACGCTCGGCGTGGGCGACGAGGTGCGTTTGCCGGACAACCTGCCCGCCGACCTCGTGAGCCGGCGCCCGGATATCGTCGCGGCGCGCTGGCGCGTGGACGCGATCACGCACGAGGTCAAGGAGGCCAAGGCCGAGTTCTATCCGGACATCAACCTGAGCGCCGCGCTCGGTCTCGACGCGTTCGGCTTCGGCCGCTTCCTGACCGCCGCGAGCCGCACGGCGTCGGTCGGCCCCGCGGTCCACCTGCCGATCCTCGACGGCGGCGAACTGCGTGCGCAGTTGAAGGGCCGCTACGCCGAGTTCGACTACGCCGTGGCCGCCTACGACCAGACGCTGATTGGCGCGCTCAGCGGCGTGGCCACGCAGCTCGCGCAGATCCATTCGAGCGATGCGCAGCTCGTCGATGCCCAAACCGCGCAGCAGGCGGCACGCGACGCCGACCAGCTCGCGATCACGCAATTCAAGGGCGGCCTGACTAATCAGCTCACGGTGCTCAACGCCGACGTCACGGCACTGAACGCCGACGAAGCCATCGCCAACCTGAAGATGGACCGCCGCGACGAGCAGATCGCGCTGGCCTCGGATCTGGGTGGCGGCTATGTCGACACTTCGGCCGATACCGGTCACGGCGCCGACGTTGCCGCGCAACCCGCCCCTCAAGCCAATTCCGTCATTGCCGCCGCACGTTGAACGGCATGTTTGCATACCCGTCAGGAGAACTGAAATGAGCGAAACGATCACGACCGACCGCAAGCCGGTGGATCAACTCGACGAGAAGAAAGGCGGCGCGCAAGCGGCCCCGGCCAACAACGACCAGCAGGCCACGCCCCCGGGCCGCCGCAAGCGCCTGATCGCGCTGCTCGGCGCCGTGACGTTGATCGCGGGCGCGGCGTATGGCGCGTACTACTTCACGGAAGGCCGTTTTCAAGAATCGACCGACGACGCCTATGTGAGCGGCAATCTCGTGCAGCTCACGCCGCAGGTCACGGGCACGGTGGTAGCCGTCAACACCGACGACACGCAGATCGTGAAGCAGGGCGACCCGGTCGTGACGCTCGATCCGGCCGACGCAAGAATCGCGCTGGCCGATGCCGAAGCGTCGCTCGGCCAGACCGTGCGTCGCGTGAGCGGCCTCTATGTCAACAACGACTTCTATGCGGCGAACGTGGCGCAACGCGAATCGGACCTGGCCCGTGCCAACGACGATCTGCGCCGTCGCACGGCGGTGGCGGACTCGGGCGCCGTTTCTGCCGAAGACATCGCCCACGCGCGCGACGCGGTACAGGCCGCCCAGGCCGCGCTCGACGCCGCACGCCAGCAAGGGGCGGCGAATCACGCACTGACCGATCGCACGTCGGTCGAACAGCACCCGGACGTACAGGCGGCCGCCTCGAAAGTGCGTGCGGCCTGGCTCGCCTATGCACGTGATACCTTGCCCGCACCCGTGACGGGTTATGTGGCGCAGCGCCAGGTGCAGGTGGGCGAGCGCGTGTCGCCCGGCACGCCGCTGTTGGCGATCGTGCCGCTCGACGGCGTATGGGTGGATGCGAACTTCAAGGAAGTGCAGCTCAAGCACATGCGCATTGGCCAGCCGGTGACGCTCACTGCCGATGTCTATGGCTCGAGCGTGAAGTATCACGGGCGCGTCGAAGGCTTCTCGGCGGGCACGGGGAGCGCCTTCGCGACGCTGCCGGCGCAGAACGCCACGGGCAACTGGATCAAGATCGTGCAGCGCCTGCCGGTGCGTATCGCGCTCGATCCACGCGAACTCGCGGCGCGTCCGTTGCGCATCGGCCTTTCGATGACGGTGGATGCCGATACGCACGACGAATCGGGCTCGCAGCTCGGCGCGGCGCAAAACACGCGCTATCGCACCGACGTCTTCGCACAGTACGACGCGCAAGCCGATGGCGAGATCGAAAAGATCATCAAGCAAAACGAAATCGCTGCGGCTGCAACTGCGTCACAACCCTCGCCGCAACGTGTGGCTTCGCACGAACACAAGGCAGTCGCGGGCTAAGATTGTTTGGCGGCCCGGCTCAACGCTTGCGCATCCGCGGCAAGCGCTTTGGGCACCGCCTCGCGCAGGGAGTCCATGAACGTCTTGATCCTGGCGTCGAGGAACTTGCGCGAGGCGTGCACCGCATAGGCGGTCAGCCTCTGCAGACGCAATTGCGACTCGAGCTGCGAGACCGCCCGCGACGCATTGTTGGTTTGAATGTCCAGGCGCGCGGCCGCGCCCGTAAAGCTGCCTTCTTCCGCTATGCGGACGAAAATCCGCATCATGTCCAGCTTGTCCATTACGCATTTTCCACGGATAGATCTGCCTTGCACGCAACTACGACGCCAACTCGCGCCACGCCAGATTCTCCTATAAATGCAGGCGAATCTGTTCGGCAAAGGTCCGTATCACTTCTTCGTTACGTGAAAGAAACATCCATTGTCCGACTCGCGTCGAAACGAGCAGTCCCGCTTCGACCAGTACGGCAAGGTGCGCCGATACGGTGGACTGCGAGAGCCCGCTGCGCGCCTGGATGGCGTGTGCGGGTACGCCGTGGCCCAGATCGACGTGGCCCTCTGGAAAGGTGTCGGCGGGGACCTTCAGCCACGCGAGGATGTCGCGCCGCAGTGGATTGGCGAGGGCCTTGTGAATCCGGTTCGCGTCTATCATGGCGTTCCCTGTGCTCTCGCGTGCTTCAATGCGGCTGCATCAACAACGTTCTGGCGATGGTTCCCGCCGCGCTTTCCCCAAGGTCCTCCCGCACGACCGACAGCGCCAGATGAATGCCGGCGCTTGCGCCGCCCGATGAATAGAGGTTGCCATCCTTCAGGCAGCCGGGATTGGACATGACATGCACGCGTGGATGTTCGGCCGCGAGGCGCTGAGCATCGCGCCAATGCGTGGTCAGCCAGCGGCGGTCGGCAACACCGGCGCGCGCCACCAGGAACGCGCCGTTGGAAATGCAGGCCAGCCTTTGCGTGCCGGGCCCGGCGTCGCCGAGCCACGTCACGAGTTCGCGATGCTCACTCGACGAACTGACCACGGGAGACCCGGGCACCACGACGACGTCGAACGACGGGCGCGTTTCGAACAGGCATTCTGTGGTGCCCACCGCCGTGCCGTTGGAAGACGGCACGGGCCCAGGCGAGGTCCCGACGAGGTGCGGTTCATAAAACGCGCCGCCATACAGGCGATTCGCTTCGTGAAACACATCCATCGGGCCGCTCACCTCGAGCAGTTGAAAACCCGCATAGAGCATCATCGCGACACGCATGCGCCCGTTACCCCGTGAACGCCTGTTCGACCAGCGCGGCTTGCCGCGCGACGTGCGCCGAATGGTAGCCCGGCGCGGTCGATGCACCGGCGTCGGGACCGGCGTAGGCGAGCTTCGCGCCCGTTGCCAGGAGCTCGCGCAGCTGCGGCTCGACGAAACTCCATGCGCCCTGGTTGCGTGACTCTTCCTGACACCAGACGACCGTCTTCAGGTTGGGATAGCGCGCGAGTTCGGCGGCCAGCTGTTTTGCGGGAAACGGATAAAGCTGTTCGACGCGGATGATCGGCGTGTCGGTCGCGTCCGCGCGGCGATGCTCGAGCAACTCGAAGTACACCTTGCCCGTGGCCACGACGACGCGCTCGACGCTGGATGCCCGCGACGCCTCGACCTGCATATCCGGCAGAACCTCGCGGAATGCGCCCTCGCTCAATTCGTCGAACGTGCTGATTGCTTCCCGGTGACGCAACAGCGACTTGGGCGTCATGACGACAAGCGGGCGGCGATCGGCGGCGAGCGCCTGCCTGCGCAGCACATGGAACAGCTGCGCGGGCGTGGTCGGCTGGACGACGCGCATGTTGTCCTGCGCGCTCAGCTGCAGATAGCGTTCGAGCCTCGCCGATGCATGCTCGGGTCCCGCGCCTTCCTGCCCATGAGGAAGGAAGAGCGTCAGGCCGCTGCGTTGCCCCCATTTGGCGGCCGCCGCCGCGATGAACTGGTCGATCACCACTTGCGCGCCGTTCGCGAAGTCACCGAATTGCGCTTCCCAGATCACCAGCGCATCGCGGTTCACCGTCGTATAGCCGTACTCGAATGCGAGCACCGCCGCCTCGGAGAGGATGGAGTTCGTCACGCTGAAGCGGCCTGGCGCGTGGTCACTCGCATCACCGAGATGATCGAGCGGAACGTAGACGCCATCCGGCCGGTTCATGCGTGTTTGATCGTGCAGCGCGGCGTGACGATGATTGAACGTCCCGCGCGCGCTATCTTGCCCGCTCAGTCGAACGCTGATCCCATCGGCGAGCAGCGAAGCGAAGGCCAGATGCTCGCCCATGCCCCAGTCGAGCGGCCGTTTTCCCGAGGCCATTTCCTGGCGCCCGGTCATCATCTTCTTGACGAGCGGATGCAGCGCCAGGCCTTCGGGAACGGTCGAAATCTGCTGCGCCAGACTGCGCAGCGCTTCCGTCGACGGGGTGGGGTGAGAAGCCGCGTTCGCCGCTTCCTCGCGTGAAGAGGCCGCGTCGGAGCCGTCGGTTTCGTTCGCTTGCTTGAGCCGTTGACGCCGCTCGCTGACATAGCCCTCGGCTTCTTCGGCGGTCAGCACGCCTTGCTGAATCAGCTTCTGCGCATAGCGTGTTCTCACGCCGGGATGACTGGCGATCGCGCGATACATCAGCGGCTGCGTGATGCCCGGCGTGTCCTGTTCCTGGTGGCCGTATTTGCGGAAGCACACGAGATCGATGACCACGCTGCGCTTGAACGCGGTGCGATAGTCGAGGGCAAGGCGCACCGCCATCGCCACGGCTTCGGGGTCGTCGCCATTCACATGCAGGACGGGCGCCTCGATCATCTTCGCGACGTCCGTCGTGTAGAACGTCGAACGCGTGTCGCGCGGATCGGAGGTCGTGAAGCCGATCTGGTTGTTGACGACGATATGCAGGGTGCCGCCCGTGCCGTGGCCGCGCGTATAGGAGAGGCTCAAGGTTTCCATCACGACACCCTGGCCGGACATCGCCGCGTCGCCGTGAATCTCGACCGGCAGAACCTCGACGCCGTCCGCGCTGCCGAGGAGCTCGCCCTTGGCGCGAGCCATGCCTTGCACGACCGGGTTGACGATTTCCAGATGCGAGGGGTTGAACGCGAGCCTCACTTCGACCGGCCCGTCAGGCGTATCGACCGAACTCGTAAAGCCCTTGTGATACTTCACGTCGCCCGCGGGCAGTCTTTCGGGATCCTTGCCATCGAACTCGTCGAACAGCGCGCGCAACGGCTTGCCGACGATATTCACCAGAACATTCAGGCGTCCGCGGTGCGCCATGCCCATCACCACCGCGCGCAGATTTTTCGAAGCCCCGTAGCGGACGACTTCGTCGAGCAGCGGAATCAGCGCTTCCGCGCCTTCGAGCGAGAAGCGCTTTTGCCCGACATAGCGTGCGTGAAGGTACTTCTCGAGGCCTTCTGCCGCGCTCAGGCGTTCCAGCAGCCGGCGTTTCTCGGCGGCCTGCAGCGACGGCCTCGCCCGCGTGGATTCGAGCTGCATCTGCCACCAGCGCCGCTGTTCGGCGTCGGTGAGATGCATGAACTCGGCGCCGAGCGTACCCGTGTAGGTTTGCTTCAGCGCCGCGACGAGTTCCTTCAGCGTGGCGTCGTCGTCGAACAGGAACGTGTCGGCGGTGCTGAAGGTCGTCGCCATGTCCGCGGCCGTCAGGCCGTAGTAAGCCGGGGTCAACTCGGCGTAGGCGCGCGGCGGCGTCCACATCAGCGGATCGAGATCGGCCGTGCGCGTGCCGATCATGCGGAACGCGGCGATCAGCGACTGTACCGCGACCTGCTTGCGCGCGAGGCCGAGGCCGGCGTCATTCGCGAGGGTGGTGTCGGCATGAACGATCGCGTGCGGCGGCCGCTTCGCAAGCTCGACGAAGCTGGAAATGACGGGGGCGTGCGGTTCGTCGTCGCGATCGCTGCCGTCGATAGCGGGCGTTTCGCGCAGTTCATCGAACCACGCCCGCCATTCACCGGTGACCGCATCCGGGTCAGCCAGGTAAGTTTCATATTGCTCTTCGACGTAAGGGGCGTTGCCCCCGAAGAGGAAAGAGCTCTGACGTTCTTTCAACATGATGAATCCGCCTTTGGTCGGTGTGCGGTTCAATGTGGGGCGCAACACGTGGAGTGACGGCGATAACGCCTTCCGGTCCGCCCGGGTTGTTTGCCCAGCCGCAGTCGTGAACACAGTCTAGTTAGGCGGGGCAGCCGGCGAAATGCGCGCGTGGTGCCGCCGCCTGCCAACTAGTGGACGTTTTGGGCCACGCTGCCGATTTGTTACACCGACGCAAAATACTTTTTCCGGGGACAGACTGCATGCGCTAACGACGATGCGTTAAGCTGCGCCACGGTCCTGGTTGGGACACCACCTCTGAAGGTCACGGCATGAAAGTCGCCATTGTTGTATTCGATGGTGTGCAGGCGCTAGATGTTGCAGGCCCACTCGATGTGTTCGCCGAAGCGAATACGTTCCTCTCCGAGCATCAGCGCTACGAGGTGACGCTCGTCGGTCGCGAGGCGGGCGCCGTGACCTGCTCGAACGGCATGCAACTGGCGGTCTCGCGTGGCTATGCCGACAGCGACGTGCAATGGGACCTGCTGCTCGTAGCCGGAGGCCCGCAGTTGCCCGACGTCCATCCGTCGAACGAGTTTCTGGCCTGGCTGCAAAACCAGGCGCGCAGCGCGAGCCGCTTTGGTTCGGTGTGCAACGGCGCATTCGTGCTCGCACATGCGGGGCTGCTCGACGGCAAGGAAGTGACGACCCACTGGTCGGATGCCGGCCGTCTGTCTAATGAATTCCCGCACGCCAATGTGCAGCCGGACCGCATTTTCGTGCGCGACGGGCGGCTGTTTACGTCGGCGGGCGTGACCGCGGGCATCGATCTGTGCCTCGCGCTGGTGGCGGAAGACTGGGGACACGAACTGGCGGTGCGGGTGGCGAAGCGGCTGGTGGTGTATATCCAGCGCGAAGGCGGTCAGTCGCAATACAGCCCGTATATCGGCGCCGGCAAGGACGAGGACCCCATACTCAGCAAGGTGTATCGCTACGTGAGCGAACATATCACCGATACGCTTTCGATCGAGGCGCTGGCGAGTGCGGCTGCCGTGAGCCGGCGCACCTTGTCGCGCATCTTTGCGAAAAACGCCAGGGTGACGCCCTCCGTATTCGTCGAGCAGGTTCGCGTCGACACGGCGAGGAAACTCCTCGAGGATACGGATGCGCCGCTCAAGACGGTCGCATTCAAATGCGGTTTTCATAGCGCCACGCATATGCGCACGACGTTCTCGCGGCGCCTCAACGTCACGCCAAAACAATATCGTCTGCGATTCCGCGGGGAGGCGAGTGCATAGCGACGATTCCCTGGCGGAACCGGCAAACGCCAATTCCGCGCCATTTCTTCCCGATATCATCGCGCCCGGCTTGTCGGTCTTGTTTTGTGGGATCAATCCGGGCATGCGTGCGGCGGCCACGGGGCGCCACTTCGATGGCAGAGGGAACCGCTTCTGGCGTGTGCTCCATCGTGCAGGTTTTACGCCGCAGGAGTTTCGCCCCGAGAACGACCGTGAGTTGCTGCAGCATGGCTTTGGTCTGACTACGGCGGTCTCGCGCGCGACGGCACGCGCGGACGAGTTGTCGAGAGCGGAGATTCAGGCCGCCGCGGCGCAATTCGAGCTGAAGGTTCAACACTACGCGCCGCGGTTTATCGCCTTTCTCGGCAAGATGGCGCTTGCCGAAATGTCCGGCAAGCGGGATATCCAGTGGGGTTTGCAATCCAGCAGGTTCGGCGGCGCGCAGGCGTGGGTGCTGCCGAACCCGAGCGGCTTGAATCGCGCCTTCAGCCTCGACGCGCTGGCGAGCGCGTACCGCGAACTTCGTATTGCGGCTCAATTGTCATCAGTTGCCGAGTGAATGAACAAGCGGTTGTAGATATGGGGCATGCGCTTCGGAATGCCTCGTGGCGAGTTCGCGATTGCCTTGACATGGAACGCATTCGCCTTCGCTCGTCAATCCGCTCGCACATTGAAGATAGGTGTTGTTGCGCAGCGTTTCGGTGACGAACTCCACGAAGGAGCGGATCTTTCCACTCGTCCCGCGCCGTTCGACATGAAGCAGGCTGACCGGCGTCGATTCGGGCTCGTAGGCCCGCAAAATCGGCACCAGATTTCCGGAAGCGACTTCGCTTGCGGCCTGATAAGACAGCAACTGCGTGATACCCACGCCGTCTTCCGCGGCCGAAATGGCGGCGGGCGCCAGATTCACGATCAGGCGCGGCTGCAGCCGCACAGGAATCTTTGCGTTATTTTCGTAAAACGTCCACTCGAGCGGTTGGGAAACGCCGGTAAAGGAAACGCAATGGTGGCCGGCCAGGTCTCGCGGATGCATGGGCTCTCCATGCGCGGCGAGATAAGCGGGCGACGCGAAGGTCTGCCGCCGCACGGACCCCAGGCGCACCGCGAATGTCGACGAGTCTTCGAGATGACCAATCCGTATGGCGATATCCACGCCTTCTTCGAGCAGGCGCGTGGGACGATCGAGGTAAACAGCGTTCACGCTGACGTCGGGATAGCGCATCGTGTAGGCGTTGACGAGCGGCGCGATGAAGCGCTGGCCGAGTTGCACCGGGGCTGTAATCGTGAGCGTGCCCACCGGGTTGGCGAGATCCGTGGCGATATGCGACTCAGCATCGCTGATGCCATCCAGCAGCTTGCGGCAGGCTTCAACGTAAGCGACACCCGCGTCCGTGGGCCGGACCGAGCGTGTCGTACGCGCGAGCAGCTGCGCGCCCAGGCGCGTTTCGAGCGAGTTGACCGCCCGCGAGACCGCCGCGCGCGACAAGCCGAATTTATCGGATGCGGCGCTGAAGCTGCCGCGTTCGACGATGGCTACAAACACCTCCATCTCACGTAATCTGTCCATCTTGACTTCCCAATCTGAATCTCTTGCAAACGGAAAACAACAGTAAAAACCGTTTGGCGTCTACCGTTGCCGGTTCGTTTTCAAACCTTCGTTAATCGCGTCTATCGCGATCAATGTGCGGCCTGAATGCCTACGTCGCGATTCTAAGCATCGTGTGCCGTCTGGTATCGCCGTACGACCTCAATTGGCCCAAAAGCGTGCAGAAATGACCCGCGCGTAATCAGACAGGTTTGCGTCGACGCAGCGCATACGCGCCGGGCAGATCACGACCGGACGGCCTGGCAAAATTCTCGTACTAGATGGCCCAAAATCAAACCAGGCGAGACTTTAAGAAATTGGGTTCATCTCTGACAATAAAGCCGTCAGTGAACAGCAACAATGCGCGGCGAAACCGGAGGTGTGGTCATCGCATGGCGTGAGGATGCAGGACGCTGAATTGCCTCACAGTGAACTAGCCACATCAAACAGTACAGCTAACGAAACCCGGGAAGTTGCTGATCGCCATGACCACTGCGAACCCTTTGACGACTGGAACGGAAGCGGCAACGGCCCCACAGGCGCTGGAACCACGCGCTGTGCGCGAAGCCGCGGCGCCGGCGCAGCCCGCCCCCGCGCAGGTGGCGTTCACGGGGCGCATCGTGGTGGGCCTGCTCGGCATGTTGTTCGCTTCGTTGCTGGCCATCCTCAACGAACAGGTGACCGCGGCAGCAATGGCCGATATCCAGGGCGCGTTCCTGATCGGGCATGACGACGGGACGTGGCTCACCTCGCTCTTCGAAGCCGCCAACGTCGCGACGATGGTGTTCGCCCCCTGGTTCGGCATCACCTTTACGCTCAAGCGCTTCACGATCGGCGCCGTGCTCGCCACGATGTTGTTCGGGTTGCTGTGCCCGTTCGCGCCGAATCTGGCGACGCTCTATGTCCTGCGTATCTTCCAGGGCATCGCGGGCGGCTGTCTGCCCCCCATGCTGATCATCGTGGCGCTGCGTTATCTGCCGCCCAGGTTCAAGCTGTATGGGCTCGCCGGCTATGCGCTCACTGCGACCTTCGGGCCGGCGCTCGGCACACCGCTCGCCGCGTTGTGGACGGAGTTCGTGAGCTGGCGCATGGCGTTCTGGCAAATCATTCCGCTCGGCGTGCTGTGCTGTATCGCGATTCAGCAGGGGCTGCCCGCCGATCCGGTCAAGCTCGAGCGCTTTCGCACGTTCAACTGGATCGGGTTGATCACGGGCTTCCCCGCGTTCTCCATGCTCGTGACCGGGCTTTTGCAAGGCGACCGGCTCGACTGGTTCGAATCGGAGTTTATCCGCGTGATGTTGGGCGGCGGCGCACTGCTGCTCGTGGTCTTCCTCGTCAACGAGTGGTTTCAGCCCGTGCCTTTTTTCAAGCTCCAGTTACTCGAGCGCAGGAATTTCACGCACGGCCTCTCGACCTTGGTCGGCACCGTGATCCTGCTGGTGGGCGTCGCCGCTATACCCGGGCAGTTTCTCGCCAAAGTTCATGCGTACCGGCCGCTGCAGACGGCGCCGCTCTCGCTGTTGCTCGCCATTCCGCTGCTGATTACGCTCCCCTTGACGGCGGCTCTGTTGAATACGCGGCGCGCCGATCACCGCTGGGTGATCGCAATCGGTCTGTCGCTGATGTTCACGACCTGCGCACTCGGCAGCTTCATGACGTCCGAGTGGATTCGCGACAACTTCTACGTGCTGCAGGCGCTGCAGATCATCGCGCAGCCCATGGTGATCATGTCGATCCTCATGGGCGTCACGACGGGGTTGCCGCCAACGGAGGGCCCGTTCGCTTCGGCCATGTTCAATACGGTCAAGACGTTCGCCGCCGCCATCGCGACGGGGCTGATCGAGGGCGTAGGCACCGCGCGCGAACATTTCCATTCGAGCATGCTCGTCGACCAGCTGGGCAACCGCGCGCTGGTGACGGGCCCCGGCCTCGACACGTCTTACGCGCTGGGGCAACTCGCGCACCGTATTCACGAGCAGGCCGTCGTGCTGACGTCCGCCGATCTCTACCGGGTGATGGCGTGCGTTGCGCTCGTTCTGCTTCTTCTTGTTCCGGTGCTGCCGGTGCGGATCTATCCGCCGTGGAGCACTACGCCGCCCGCTTCGAAATGAGGTACGTTTTCCATGTCATCGACCAAACCCAACTCCACGCCGTCCAGACTGAAATGGCTTCGTATTGCAGCAGTCGTCGCCGTTGTCGGCGTCGCTGCCTGGGCAGGCACGAAGCTCCTGTCTCACTCCAGTTCGGAATCCACGAACGACGCCTACGTCACCGCGGATTTCACGCTGGTCGCGCCGCGCGTCGCGGGGCAGATCACGGACGTACTGGTGAACGATAATGAGGACGTGAAGGCGGGCCAGTTGCTGGTGCGCATCGACGACCGCGACTATCACGCCGCGTTGATGAGCGCCGAGGCGGAGGTGGTCGGCGCGAAGGCGTCGGTGGCGAACTTCGAAGCGGAGATCGCGCGTCAGCCCTCGCTCGTCGATCAGGCGCGCGCCACGTTGCGCTCCGACGACGCGGCGATCGGCTTCGCGCGGGCCAACGCGGCGCGCTACCAGAATCTTTCCACGGCGGGGGCGGGGACCGCGCAGGAGCAGCAACAGGCTTCGAGCACGCTCGCCGAGCAGCTTGCGCAGCAGTCGCACGATCAGGCGGTGCTGTCGGCCACCCAGCAGAATCTGGACGTCCTGCGCACGGAGCGCGACAAGGCCGCTGGCGCGCTTCAACACGCCGAAGCGGTGCTCGCACAGGCGAAGCTCAACCTCTCCTATACGGAAATTCGCGCCCCCGTCGACGGCAAGGTGGGGCGCCGCTCGGCGCGGGTCGGCGCCTTCGTGACGCCCGGCGCCCCCGTGCTCGCAATCGTGCCGCTTTCGGATGCGTATGTCGTCGCCAACTTTCAGGAGAGCCAGATCACCAACATGCGGCCCGGCGAAAGCGTTCGCGTGACGGTCGACAGCCTGCCCGGCGTCGTGATTCATGGCCGCATCGACAGCCTGGCACCGGCGACTGGCGTGAGCTTCGCGCCGATCGCACCCGACAACGCCACGGGCAACTTTACGAAGGTGGTGCAGCGCGTGCCCGTCAAGATCACGATCGATCGCGGGCAGCCTGCTGCAGCGGCATTGAGCGTCGGGCTCTCGGTGGAAGCCGAAGTGGCCGTTGGCCGGGGCGCAGAAGCGACGGCTGAGGGAGCGGAAAGAAAATGAATACGAGCAAATATGCTAGCCGCGCGATCGTTCTCGCGGTGCTCGCGTGCCTGGCGTTCCTGACCATAGCCGGTTGCACGGTGGGTCCCAATTTCGAACCGCCGAAGTCGCCCACGCCGGAGGTCTTCAACCGCACGCAGACGGCTCAGGCGCCGAGCAAAGCCGTGGAAGGCCAGTTCGGACCGGAATGGTGGACGCTGTTCAACGATCCCGTATTGAACGGCCTCGAAAAGCAGCTCGCCGACGCAAACCTGGACGTGGCAGCCGCCTCCGCGCGCCTGCTGCAAAGCCGGGCCGAGCGCCGCGTAGCGGGCGCAGCCGAATATCCGACGCTCGACGGCGCCGCATCGTACAACCGCGAACGCGGCAGTGAAAACGGCATTCTCTCGCTGCTCGGCGTGACGCCCACGCAGAGTCAGCCGCAGTCGGCCTCCGGCAGCGCGCCGCTCGGCGTGGCGGCGATGCCGGGCTCCAAGGGCTCGCCGGCATATAACCTGTACCAGGTCGGCTTCGACGCGTCATGGGAGGTCGATATCTGGGGCCGCGTGCGACGCAGCGTGGAAGCGGCGACAGCGCTTTCGGCCGCCTCGTATGAGGACCGGAACGCGGTCTTGCTGAGCGCGCGCGCGGAGCTTGCGCGAGACTATATCGAGCTGCGCGACACGCAGGAACTCCTGCAGATCGCGCATCAAAACCTGGACATCGCCAACGACGCGCTGAAGCTCACGCAGGTCCGTGCACATGAAGGCGTGACCACGGATCTCGATGTTTCGAACGCTTCGGCGCAGGTGGAAAATATCGAAAGCCTGATTCCCACGCTCGAATCGCACTCCGAAACGACTATCAATGCCATCGGCCTGCTGCTCGGCGAGGAACCGGGTGCGCTGCGTCAGACGCTTGCTGCAACGCAGGAGGTGCCGGTACTGCCGGCGCAGGTGCCGATCGGCTTTCCTTCCGAACTCGTGCAGCGCCGGCCCGATATCCGCAAGGCGGAAGCCGAACTGCACGCGGCGACGGCGTCGATCGGCGTGGCGAAGGCCGATTTTTATCCGCGCATCATGCTCAATGGCAGCGCGGGCTTTCAGAGTCTTCAGCTTTCGAGTCTGGCCAGTTGGGCGTCCGGGCAGTTCGTCGTCGGCCCTTCCATTACGTTTCCCATCTTCGAAGGCGGTCGCCTGAAAGGCACGCTCCAGCTGCGCGAGGCGCAACAGCAGGAAGCCGCGATTGCCTACAAGGAGACGGTGCTGCGCGCGTGGCAGGAGGTGGACGACGCGCTCGTCACCTACGACGCCGAACAGCGCCGGCGCGACCGGCTGGCCCAGGCCGTGACCATGAACCAGCGCGCGCTTTCGGTCGCGCGGGAGCGGTACAAGGCCGGGGCGCTCGATTATCTCGACGTATTGAACGTGCAGAAGCAGTTGCTCGAAGCGCAGAGCAATCTCGAGCAAAGCCGGGCCACGGCGGCCACGAATCTCATTACGCTTTGTAAAGCGCTGGGAGGGGGTTGGGAGTCGACCTATGGCGGGTAATCGATAGCCCGAATGCGCGCCGCGCCGCAAAGCCATTCGACCCTTCGGGGAGCCACGATTTGCGCTTTGTCGCGATGGCCGGATACGCGCCGGGAATGTCCCCAAACCGTCGCAGCTAGCCCATCGGCTGGGAGCCGTAAAACATAGACTGTTCTCGTCGGCGGTCGATGACTGCCGATCCTGGCGGGGAGTCATGGTGATGCCCGGCCACTTGACTTGATGTGCGCTGTGATGCGGATTTTCTTCGATCCGCGCGCCGCGCCCAAACCCACGAAAGGAAGGACGTATGAGCGAAGCAAACCAGGGCGCGGTGCGCCAACTGAAACATTTCATCGACGGTCAATACACCGCTGGCGTGAGCGGGCGATTCAACGACGTCTACGATCCCGCGCAGGGCCGCATTACCGCGCGCGTGCCCGTTGCGAATACCAATGAGGTTGCCGCCGCCGTCGCGGCCGCCAAAAGCGCGTTTGCGGCCTGGAGCGAAACCCCGCCGCTCAAGCGTGCGCGCCTGATGTTCAAGTTCAAGGAATTGCTCGAGGCGCATCTCGACGAAATCGCCGAACTCATTACGCGCGACCACGGCAAGCTGTTCTCGGACGCCAGGGGCGAAGTGATGCGCGGCATCGAAATCGTCGAATTCGCGTGCGGTATTCCGAACCTGCTCAAGACCGGTTTCACCGATCAAAGCAGCAGCGGCGTCGACAGCTGGAATTTGCGCCAGCCCGTGGGCGTGATTGCTGGCGTCACCCCGTTCAATTTCCCGGTGGTGGTGCCGTGCTGGATGTTCGTCATGGCCGCCGCGACCGGCAACACGTTCATCCTCAAGCCCTCGGAGCGCACGCCGTCGTCGTCGATCCGGCTGGCGGAACTGTTCATCGAGGCGGGCTTCCCCAAAGGCGTGTTCAACGTGGTGAACGGCGACAAGGGCACCGTCGATGCGCTGATTCAGCATCCCGACGTGGCCGCGATGTCCGTCGTCGCCTCCACGCCGGTGGCCGAATATATCTACGCAGAGGGCGCCAAACGCGGCAAGCGCGTGCAGGCGCTCGGCAGTGCGAAGAATCATCTCGTCGTCATGCCCGACGCGAATCTCGATCAGGCCGTCGATGCGCTGATCAATTCGGCGTATGGCTCGGCGGGCGAGCGCTGCATGGCGACCTCGGTCGCGGTGGCGGTCGGCAGCATTGGCGACGAACTGATCGAGCGCCTCGCGCCGCGCGTGCGCGCGTTGCGCATCGGGGCGGGCATGGAGCCCGATCTGGACATGGGGCCGCTGATCAGCGCTGCGCATCGCACCAAGGTGCTGGGTTATATCGATGCGGGCGTCGCCGCCGGCGCGAAGCTCGTGGTGGACGGGCGCGGCCATACCGTGCCGGGGCACGAAGAGGGCTTCTTCCTCGGCGGCTCGCTCTTCGACGACGTGCAGCCGGATATGAAGATCTATCGCGAAGAGATTTTCGGGCCGGTGCTTTCGGTGGTGCGCGTGCCGGATCTCGCCAGTGCCATCGAACTCGTCAATGCGCACGAACTGGGCAATTGCGTCACCCTGTTCACGGCTGATGGCGCCGCAGCGCGCACGTTTACCCGGCAAATTCAGATCGGCATGGTGGGCATCAACGTACCGAGTCCGGTGCCGTCGGCGTGGCATTCGTTCGGGGGCTGGAAGCGCTCGCTGTTCGGCGATCACCACGCCTACGGCGAGGAGGCCGTGCGCTTCTATACGCGCTACAAGAGCGTGACGCAGCGTTGGCCCGACAGCATCGACAAGGGCGCGGAGTTCGCCATGCCCGCTTCGAAATAAGGTAAGCGCGGCGTGAATACGCCGCGCGCTTGAAGATGGCCTGCGCGGTCACGGCCGGCTATCTCGCTTTGCAATTCGCGTAATCGATCTTTCGAAGCGAACGTTAGCTGGCCGTGATCTTCTGAACCCATTGGCTGCGCCAGGCGGGCGCTTCAAAGGATTCCGAAAAATATTGGGTCTCGTGAACGACCTTGCCGTCATGGAATTCCATGATGCTCACGGTGAAAGCGCTTCGCCCCTGATAGGCGATGGTGTATTCGGTCACCCACAGATCGCCTTCGCCCTGCATGCGTCTGACTTCGAAACCGGAAGGCTTGCCGGGATGATGGCCGCGCAGCGCCTGCAGGTTCCTGCGCCCGAGAATGCGCTCGCCCGATTGAGGGTAGTCGCAGATGGCGTCGTCGGCGTAGATGTCGTGTTCGGCTTCGAGATCGCCGGCCGCCGACGCCTGCCAGTGCGCATTGAGCGCTTCACGTAGATTCGCGTGTTGCATGAAACACCTCCGGGATAAAGTACGGCAGCACTTCGCTGTGCAACTCGTCGAGTACGTCGGCATACGGGCGCGGCGTGACTTTCGGATTCAGCGCGACGTGGCTCACGCCCGCTTCGTGCGCCTGCTCCAGAAAATGCCTGAGCGAACGGCTGCCGATGGCGAAGCCGCCCTTGATGGCGCGGAACGGGTAATCGGGCCGCGGATGCAGGTAGAGGTAGCCGCCAAAGGCAACCGGCTTGAAGGCTTCGCGGCCCATCGACCGGGCGACCTGGTCTTTCCAGTTGCGCACGAATGCGTCGAGCGCGGCGGGGCCGGGCACGAAGCCGAGGTAGCCGTCCATATGTGCCGCGATCCATTCGAGGCTTTGCTGTGCCCGGCCGACGGCAATGGCGGGAGTGCGCCCATAAGGCGGCTTCGGCAGCATGTCGAGCGTGCCGCCCGATTTGCCGAAACGGGGCGAGGAAAACACCGGAAAGGGCTGCTCACTCACTGTCCGATAGGTCTCGAACGCGTCGCGAAACCGCTCGCCACGCGTATCGAAGTCGATGCCGAAGACGGGATACTCGGAAGGTCTGTCTCCCGAGGACATCCCTAACAGAAGCCTTCCATTCGTCAGCTGGTCGAGCGAATTCACCTGCTTGGCCAGCAACAGCGGTTCGCGCATCGGCAGGACGATGCCGGTCGTGCCGAGCGCGATTTCGCTCGTCACGGCCGCGAGGCTGGCGATATACACCAGCGGTTCGAAGATCTGGCCCGCATCGCCATACGCAGGATCGTAGAACGGGATGTCGCGCATCCACAGCGCGGCCACGCCCATCGACTCGGCGCGTTGCGCCATGGCGACGTGATCGCGCATGGTCGGGACGGGCGAGTCCGGATGCGTTTCGAGCGGCAGGATCAGTCCGACCGTGAGCGCGTCCTCGCGAAATACGCGGCGCCACGCGGGCTGCTGCGAAAGCGCAGGTTCGACGGGCGCGGAAGCCTTCATTGCGGTGATTGCTGACATATCCATTGCGTTTCGCCTTGCGTTTTCCCATTTGCGAGCCAAGGTTACGCACGAACGACGCTGACAAAAACCACCTGCGATGAACAACAGTTGATACTCGCGCTCAATAACGCGGGAAATTCAGACGGCAGACAGGCGCGCCTTGAGGCGCGGCGACATGAAGTCGAGGAACGCGCGCAGCTTGAGCGGCAGCGGCGTCTGGCCGGCGTGGACGAGATGGATCGGCATGGGCGCCAGCCCGAAGGTTTCCAGCACCAGCTGCAAGCGGCCATCCTGCACGGCGTTCGCGACCTGATAAGACAAAACCCGCGTCAAACCGGTCCCGAGCGTCGCGGCGTCGATGGCCGATTCCGCCGTGTTTGTCACGAGCCGCGCGTGGATCGGCACGTTCTGTTCCGACTTTTCGCCGGCAAACGTCCACGTGCGCGACGAATTGATTCCCTCGAAACCGATGCACGCATGATCGGCGAGATCATCCGGGTTTTGCGGCGTGCCTCGCTCAGCGAGATACGCGGGGCTCGCGCACACCACGGGGCGCGTCTCGCCAAGGCGTATCGCCACGAGGCTGCTGTCCGGCAACTGGCCGATGCGCACCGCAACGTCCACGTGGTCTTCGAGAAAATTGACGTTGCGATCGGTCAGCACGAGGCGGGCGTCGATCTCCGGATAGTGCGCGAGAAATGCCGACATCACGGGGACCACATGCAGCCGGCCGAAGACGACGGGCGCCGTGGCCACCAACGAGCCTTTCGGCGCCGCGTATTCGCCCGTCACGGCGCGTTCGATTTCGCCGATGTCCTCGAGAATGCGCCGGCACGACGCGACATAGGCCTCGCCGGCCTCGGTGAGCGAGAGGTGCCGGGTGGTGCGATGAAGCAGACGGGTTTTCAGGTGCGCTTCGAGATCGCCGACCTTGCGGCTGACTGTCGCCAGCGGCTGGCCGAGCCGCCGGGCTGCAGCTGATAAGCTGCCTGCATCGACGACTGCGACCAGGATGGACATCCCTTCGAGACGGTCCATGGTCTTCTCGAGAACGGGAAGGGAGAATCCCGATGTTAGCGGATTTCTTCCGGCGCGAGCGCGCAGCGCCTTTGCGTGGGCGGCTCAGGCCTTCACGCGGTGACGGCGTTGACCAGTTCGCCCGCGGTGCGCTCGCGCAGGCGCGGCGACGCGAAGTCGAGGAACGCGCGCAGCTTCAGCGGCAGGGGCGCTTGCCCCGCGTGCACGAGATTGACGGGCAGCGGCGCCGCTTCAAACGCGTCGAGCACGACGCGCAGTTCGTTGGCGCGAACGGCGCGAGCAACCTGGTAGGACAGCACGCGTATCAGCCCCACGCCGAGGATCGCGGCTTCGATAGCGGCGTCCGCCGTATTCACGGCAAGCCGCGAATGAACCGGCACGGACTGCTCCGACTTGCCGGAGCCGAAAGACCACGCGCGCAGCGACGCGAGCGCCTCGAAGGTAATGCATTGATGGCCGGCCAGGTCCGCGGGTTCGGCGGGCACGCCATGCTTCGCGAGATAGGCGGGGCTGGCGCAGATGACCCGGCGCACCGTGCCCACGCGCGTCGCGATCAACGTGCTGTCGGGCAGCGCGCCGATGCGCACCGCGACGTCCGCATGTTCATCCATCAGATGAACGACGCGATCGGTCAGCAGGAGATTGATGTCGATCTCCGGGTACTGCGCGAGAAATTCCGCCACCACCGGCACCACGTGCAAGCGGCCGAACGCAACGGGCGCGGTGACCACGAGTTCGCCTTTAGGCGCGGCGTATTCCCCCGTTGCAGCGCGCTCGGCTTCGCCGATGTCTTCGAGAATGCGCCGGCACGCGGCCACGTATGCGGCGCCGGCTTCCGTCAATGAAAGCTTGCGCGTCGTGCGGTGAAAGAGGCGCGTCTTCAGGTGCGCTTCCAGTTCTCCAACCTTGCGGCTGACCGTGGCGAGCGGCATGTCGAGACGCCGCGCAGCAGCCGAGAGACTGCCCGCGTCGGCGACCGAAACGAGGATGGCCATGGCTTCGAGGCGATTCATGGACCCTATCAAATAGTGGAAGGATGAATCTTGATCGTGAGGGATTCTCTTCGTAAATGCAAGCGCGTAACGTTCGACCTCAATCTGGATCGCGGCAATTCGCTGCAACGACCGGAGAAATTCAACGAACAAGGAGGTTGTCGTGAGCGGCTTACCCAGCACCCGAGAAAGTGCAGCTACGCCCGCCGTCGCATCGCGCGGCAAGATCGTCATGATGGCGATCATCGCAGGAGCAGTGATCACAAACATCTATTGCACGCAGCCGATTCTGCCGCTGATCGCAGCGGGCCTGCGGGTCAATATCACGGCGGTCGATTTCGTCGCCAGCGCCGCGTTGCTCGGCTTCTCGACCGGCCTCGCGCTGCTGCTGCCGCTTGGCGACCGCTTCGACCGGCGCAAGCTCGTGCTCACGCAAATCGCGCTCGCACTCGTTTTCGCGGCGACAGCGGCGGCCGCGCCCGGCATCGGGTCGCTGATCGCGGCTTCGTTTGCGGTCGGCATCGTGAGTTGCGTGCCGCAGCAGCTCGTGCCGTTCGCCGCCGTCATGTCGCTGCCGAGCGAGCGCGGGCGTAACGTCGGCACCGTCGTGAGCGGCATCATGGTCGGCATCCTGGTCGGCCGCACGATCGCGGGTGTGATCGGCGCGGCGTGGGGTTGGCGTGCGGTGTACGGCGCGGAAGCCGCGTTCATGGTGCCGGTTTTCATCGCCGCCGCTGCGCTGCTGCCCAAGGGCGTGCCGTCGACGAATCTTTCGTATGGGCGTCTGCTCGCTTCGCTGTGGCCGCTCGTTCGCGACAATCGTCCGATTCGCGAATCGATGATCATCCAGGCGTTGCTGTGGGCCTGTTTCAACGCCTTCTGGGTCAATCTCGCCGCGCTGCTCAAGAGCGGGCCGTGGCACCTCGGCAGCGCGTGGGCGGGCGGCTTCGGCATCATCGGCGCGGCCGGCGCGTTCGCCGCCTCGCTGGGCGGCAATGCCACCGACCGCGTGGGTTTCCGCAAGGTCATCGGCGCCAGTATCGGCATCGCGACGCTTGCCTACGTGCTTCTCTCCGGCGCGGCCACGTCGCTCACGCTGCTGATCGTGGGCGTGATCGTGCTCGATATCGGCGTGCAGTCAGGTCTCGTTTCCAACCAGACGCGCGCTTTCTCGGTCGATCCGAAAGCACAAGGCCGCATCAACAGCCTCTATATGACGGCCACCTTTTTCGGCGGCGCGGTCGGTGCGACGGTCAGCGGCTGGCTCATGAGCCGCTTTGGCTGGTCGGGCATCGTCGCCTTCGGTGTCGCACTCGGCATCGTGGCTGCCGCTATCCACTGGATCGGTGCGCCTCGCGAGTCCGCAGGCCGGATCCCATCAAACGCAGATTGATTCAAGGCATCGAGCATCTGCTTGCTGGAATCCGCCGCGGTTAGGGGCGATGCCAGCTTCAATACTGGAATTATCATGATTGGCATCGTGCGCATTGCGCTGAAACGGCCTTATACCTTCGTTGTGCTGGCCGTGTTTATCCTGATCGTCGGCGTTCTGTCGGCGTTTCGTACCCCTACGGATATTTTCCCTTCGATCAATATCCCGGTGATTAGTGTGGTATGGCAGTACACGGGGCTTTCGCCCGACCAGATGGAAGGTCGCGTGATGGCCCCGTACGAGCGGGTGTTGACGACCACCGTGAACGGCGTTCAACACATCGAGGGCACCTCGCTGACCGGCTACGGCATCGTCAAGATCTTCTTTCAGCCTGGCACCAATATCGGTACCGCGAATGCGCAGGTGACCGCCATTTCGCAGGAGATTCTGAAGCAGTTGCCGCCCTCGGCGACGCCGCCGTTCATCATCAACTACAACGCTTCGACGGTTCCGATCATCCAGCTCGCGCTGTCGGGCAAGGGGCTCTCGGAACAGAATCTGGCGGACCTCGGCAAGAACCAGTTGCGGCCGATCCTCGCGACGGTGAATGGCGCTGCGATCCCGTTTCCGTTCGGCGGCAAGGACCGGCAGGTTCAGATCAACATCAAGCCGTCCGAACTCGAGGCGCGCTCCCTGTCGGCCGAAGATGTGCTCAATGCGCTGATGGCGCAGAACCTCGTGACGCCGGTCGGCACCGAAAAGATCGGCAACTACGAGTACACGCTGCAACTGAACGATGCGCCCGAGACGATCGCGGCCATTGCGAACCTGCCGATCAAGTCGGCCAACGGCACCGTTGTGCACATGCATGATGTCGCCGACGTGACCGACGGCAGCCCGCCGCAGCCCAATATCGTTCACGTGGAAGGCAAGCGTTCGGTGCTGCTCACCGTGTTCAAGAACGGTTCGGCATCTACCTTGTCGATTATCGGCGGCATTCGTCAGAAGGTTGCCGATGCGAAGGCCTCGTTGCCCGACGCGCTGCAGATCGATGCGATTGGCGACCAGTCGATCTTCGTGCGCTCTGCAATCAAGGGCGTGGCGCGCGAGGGCTTGATTGCCGCATTGCTCACGAGCGTGATGATCCTGCTGTTCCTGGGGAGCTGGCGCTCGACGGTCATCATTGCGACTTCCATTCCGCTTGCGATTCTCGGCTCGATCTCCGTGCTCTCCGTGCTCGGCGAGACGCTCAATATCATGACGCTGGGCGGGCTCGCGTTGGCGGTGGGCATTCTCGTGGACGACGCCACCGTGACCATCGAGAACATCAACTGGCACCTGGAGCAAGGAAAGGACGTCGAAAGCGCGATTCTCGATGGCGCGGCACAAATCGTGACGCCCGCATTCGTCTCGCTGCTGTGCATCTGCATCGTGTTCGTGCCGATGTTCTTCCTGAATGGCGTGGCGAGGTTCCTGTTCGTGCCGATGGCCGAGTCGGTGATCTTCGCAATGATTTCCTCGTTCATTCTCTCGCGCACCCTCGTGCCGACGATGGCGAAGTACCTGCTGAAGTCCCATGCGCATGAGCAGGGACACCACGAGTCTGCCAGCGTGTGGGCGCGTTTTCACCGCGGATTCGAGCAGCGCTTCGAGCGCGTGCGTGCGAACTATGCGGCGATGCTCGAACGGGTGCTGGAGCGCCGCCGTACGTTCGTGATCGGCTTCTTTGCGTTCGTCGTGGTGTCGTTCGCGTTGATGCCGCTGCTCGGGCGCAACTTCTTCCCGGACGTCGACGCGGGCCAGATTCTGCTGCACGTGCGTGCGCCCGTGGGGACGCGTGTGGAGCGAACTGCCGAGATCTTCGCCGAGGTGCAAGCGCAGGTGCGCGCGACGATTCCGCCGTCCGAACTGGGCACCGTGGTGGACAACATTGGTCTTTCCACCAGCTCCATCAATACGGCCTACAACAACACGGGCACGATCGGCCCGCAGGACGGCGACATTCAGATCTCGCTGAAGGAGGGCCATGGGCCCACGGCCGCCTACGTGCGCAAGCTGCGTGAATCGTTGCCGCGCGCGTTCCCCGGCGTGACGTTCTCGTTCCCGCCTGCGGACATCGTGAGCCAGATTCTGAACTTCGGCTCGCCCGCACCGATCGACCTGCAGATTCGCGGCAACAATCTGCCGGCCGACTTCGCCTACGCGAACTCGCTGCTGCGTCAGATCCATCACGTGCCCGGCGTCGTCGATGCGCGCATCGAGCAGTCGCAGGCCAATCCGCAATTCAATATCGACGTCGATCGCGACCGCGCTTCGCTTCAAGGCCTCACCGAACGCGACGTGACCAATAGCCTCGTGGTGCACATGGCGGGGTCGAGCCAGATCGACCCGACCTACTGGCTCAATGCGGCCAATGGCGTGGAGTATTCGATCGTGCTCCAGACGCCGCAATACAGCGTGGATTCGCTCTCGTCTCTGGTGAATCTGCCCGTGAGCGGCGGGGCCGAGGCCAACGACGGGCAAATTCTCGGCGGCGTGGCGAGCATTCACCGCACGGCGAGCAACGAAGTGGTGAGCAACTACAACGTGCAGCCGATGGTCGAGGTGTTCGCCACGACCCAGGGCCGCGATCTCGGCGCCGTCGCCGCCGACATTCGCCACATGGTTTCGGCCAATGCCAAGGCAGCGCCCAAGGGGGCGAAGGTCGTTCTGCTGGGCCAGGCGCAGACGATGAACAACGCCTTCGGCGGCTTGTCGTTCGGGATTCTGGGCGCCGTGGTGCTGATTTACCTGCTCATCGTCGTCAATTTCCAGTCGTGGTCCGATCCGCTCGTGATCGTGGCGGCCTTGCCCGGCGCGTTGGCCGGCATCGTCTGGATGCTGTTTGCGACGGACACCACGCTCTCGGTGCCCGCACTGACTGGCGCAATCATGTGCATGGGCGTGGCCACGGCCAATTCCATTCTGGTGGTGAGTTTCAGCCGCGAACGTCTGGCCGGACACGGCGATGCGTTCAAGGCGGCATTGGAAGCCGGTACGACCCGGTTCCGGCCGGTCCTCATGACGGCACTCTCGATGATCATCGGCATGGCGCCGATGGCGTTGAGTCTTGGCGAGGGCGGAGAGCAAAACGCGCCGTTGGGCCGAGCGGTGATTGGCGGGCTGGTGTTCGCCACTGCTGCAACGCTTTTTCTCGTGCCCGCTATTTTTTGCATGATCCACTCGCGTCGGGGTCGCACATCGACGGCCGCGCAGCTTACCGGAGATTCGATCCATGTCCTCTGAACCCACAACGCGCGCCGCGCTCGCGCAGCGTCAGCTCTCCTTTACAGGCATTGTCGGCGGTGCGCTCGCCGTCCTCATCGTGGTTGGTGGCGTCTCGCTTCGCATGAAGCATGAGCATCAACTCAAAGACTGGACCGAGGCGCAGGCCGTGCCGTCCGTGAATGTCGTCGTGCCCGCCCCGGAGGCGCCGGGCGGCTCGCTGGACCTGCCCGGCAGACTCGAGGCCTTCGAAAGCGCGCCCATCTACGCACGCGTGAGCGGATACCTGAAATCGTGGAGCGTCGACATCGGCACGCCGGTGAAGGCCGGCCAGACGCTCGCCGAGATCGAGACGCCTGAACTCGATCAACAGTTGATTCAGGCGAAGGCCGACCTCACGAGCGCGCAAGCCGACGCTGCGCTCGCGAAAACGACGGCTGCACGCTGGCAAAGTCTTCTGGACTCCGATTCAGTGTCGCGCCAGGAGGTCGATGACCGCACGCAGGACTATGTGGCGAAGCAGGCGCGCGTCGCGGCGGCGCAGGCCAACCTCGACCGGCTGGTCGCGACCAAGAGCTTCGCGCGAATCGTTGCGCCGTTCGACGGCGTGATCACCGCGCGCAACACGGACGTGGGCGCATTGATCAATGCGGGCGGCGGTACGGGGCCGCAACTGTTTTCCGTATCGAGCGTGGACAAGCTGCGCGTATACGTGCGCGTGCCGCAGGAATACGTGCCGGCGGTCAAGCCGGGTGGCACCGGTAGCTTCACCGTACCGGAGTATCCCGGCAAGACGTTCACCGCCACGGTGGTGGGTCTGGCGGACTCGGTCAACGCCGCATCGGGCACGTCGCTCATCCAGTTGATGGTCGATAACCCCGGTCATCTGCTGTTGCCGGGCGACTTCGTGAATCTGCACTTTGCGCTGCCGGCGCGCGCCAACGCACTGCGGGTGCCGGCCAGTGCGCTGATATTCGACAACCGGGGGCTGCGGCTCGCCACCGTCGATCGCAGCGACACCGTTCACTTCAAACCCGTTTCGATCGTGCAGGACCTCGGCAACGCGGTCGATATCGGCTCGGGGCTGGCGCCAAGCGACCGCGTGGTCGATGCGCCGCCCGATGGGCTCGTCGAAGGCGACCACGTTCAGGTGATCGCGCCAACGGCAAAAGGTGGCAAGCATGACTAAGTATCTGAAACTGGCGATGCTGGTGAGTGCCGTGGCGCTCGCCGCGTGCTCGCTCGCGCCGCACTACGAGGTGCCCGAAACGCCCGTGGCGGCGCAGTACCAGACCCAGGGGCCGTGGACCGTCGCGAGCCCCGCGGACCAGCTCGACCGCGCGAGATGGTGGAAGCTGTACAAGGAGCCCGAACTCGACGACCTCGAGCAGCGGCTGATCGCGAATAACCCCGACCTGAGCGCGGCGCTGTTTCACTATGAGCAGTCGCAGGCGTACATCAGGCAGGTCAAGTCGCAGATGTATCCGCAGGTTTCCGCTGTGGGCAATGTCCAGCGCGATCGCGAGTCGGACACACGGCCGTTGCGCAGCCCGACTGGGCCGACCGATTACAACTCCGCCACGCTCGGTGTCGCAGTCGACTACGAAGTGGACCTTTGGGGGCGCGTGCGCGATTCCGTTGCCGCAAGCAAGGACGAAGGGCAGGCGTCGAAGGCGGATCTCGCGTCGACGCAGCTGAGCCTCGAAATCGAGCTAGCTCGAAGCTATATCGATCTGCGCGGTCTCGATCAGCAGATTCAGCTGATCGAGGGGACCCAGGCCGCGTACCAGAAGGCGCTCGACTTGACCCGCAACCGCCACGGCGCGGGCATCGTCTCGGGTCTCGACGTGGCGCGCGCGAGCAACCAGTTGTCATCGGTCCAGTCCGAACTTACTCAGCTCAGAGCGAGGCGCGCATTGCTCGAGCACGCGGTGGCGGTGCTGGTCGGCGCGTCGCCTTCGGAGTTCCAGCTCGCGCCGAGTACCGATTCGATCGCGTTGCCCGTGATTCCGGTCGGGGTGCCGTCGACCTTGTTGCAAAGGCGGCCTGACGTCGCCGCAGCCGAGCGGCGCATCGCGGCGGCCAATTCAAAAATTGGTGTGGCGCGCGCGGCGTACTTCCCGACGCTCACGCTCAGCGCGCAAGGCGGCGTGCAAAGCTCGGTGCTCGGCAATCTGCTCAGCCTGTCCAGTTCGTACTGGGCGATCGGTCCGTCGCTGGCGGTGTATCTGCTGGACGGCGGCAAGCGCCACGCGCAGCTGGATTCGGCGAAGGAGGCCACGGCGGAGGCCGGCGCACGCTATCGCAGCGTGGTGCTGGCGTCGTTCCTGCAGGTGGAGGACAACCTCACGTTGCTCGACGATCTGGGCACCGCGACGAATCAGCAGCAGGACGCTGCCCGTGCCGCCCAGACCGCGCTCAACCTGGCGCTCGCGCGCTATCAGCGCGGCGCGGTGAGTTACCTCGATGTGGTCGAGGCGCAATCGGCCGAGCTGGAAGCGCAACGCAGCGTCATCGCGCTGCGCACGCGGCAACTCGATGCGAATGTCGACCTCATTCACGCGCTCGGCGGCGGCTGGACCACGGATGACCTGAAGGCCGGTTGAATTCCTTGAATGACCGCCTCGTGCCGCCGGTTTGGGTTACGCGATGTAAAGAGTGAATTGAGGCGAACCTGGTTGGTGGCATGGGGCGTTGATCCTATAGTTATCGAGACTGGTTCTCCAGACAGAGAGGTGAAAAATGAAGTTCGCGATGAAAACTGAAATCCGCACGGACGATCTCGCGACGATCGTGCATGCGATGAAGTCCGTGGACGCCGACGCGAAGGTCGATGTCGATGTGGGCGCACAAACCGTGAGCGTCGATTCGTGGTTGATGCCCGAAGAGTTTCTCGTCGCGTTCTACGACGAGGACATGGACGTGGGCATTGCCGAATGGTAGGAACGGTCAGCCGTCAGCCGTGGTGGCCCGGAAGCGACGCATCCTGGCCCATGAACAACCGTATTGCTGACGCGCGCCGCTTCAATCGTTGTCAGAATCCTTGGAACCCTTTCTCACGGTATTTCCAGGCGCACGTCAAAAGAGTGCCGGGTGGACTGTGGCTCATGCGGAGAACCCGCTGAAGCCGTCGTCCACGCGCTGGTAGGGGACATACGCTGTTCTTGAGTCGGAAGGGAAATGATCCGTTGTGTTTGGCCGCTGATCGCATCAGCGCCCGTTTCCGTGCGAGTCAGGTATGACCCAGAACCCGAACATTGCTCCAGAAAGCTCCCAGAAAGCGCCGCTTCCCGGCGAACCGATGTCGGGCGCCGACATCATCTTGCGCGTACTTAGCGAACAGGGTGTCGATACCGTGTTCGGCTATAGCGGCGGCGCGATCCTGCCGACCTACGACGCGGTGTTCCGTTTCAACGAACTGCACGCCGACGAGCCCGAGCGTCAGATCAACCTCGTCGTACCCGCCAACGAACAGACCGCTGGCTTCATGGCCGCGGGGTATGCGCGCGCGAGCGGAAAGGTCGGCGTGTTCATGGTCACGTCGGGTCCCGGCGCGACCAATGCGGTGACGCCGATTGCCGATTGCAATGGCGACTCGGTCCCGGTGGTTCTCATCTGCGGGCAGGTGCCGCGTGCCGCTATTGGCAGTGACGCTTTCCAGGAGGCGCCGGTGTTCAACATCATGTCGGCGTGCGCCAAGCAGGTGTTTCTCGTGACCGACCCGGACAAGCTCGAACAGACGCTGCGCACGGCGTTCGAAGTCGCGCGCACCGGTCGTCCCGGCCCGGTCGTGGTGGATGTGCCCAAAGACATCCAGAACTGGACCGGCACCTGGCAGGGGCACGGCACACTCGCGTTTCGCGGCTACTCCGACCGCCTGCGCAAGGTGGCGAAGGGCGCACGCCTCGAAGAGCGCAAGCGCGACGAATTCTTCGCTCTGCTGGCGCAAAGCAAGCGCCCGCTGCTGTATGCGGGCGGGGGCATCATCACAGCCGGCGCCACGGCGGAATTACGTCAGTTCGCCGAGCGCTACCGCATTCCCGTGGTGAACACGTTGATGGGGCTCGGCACGATATCGGTGAAGCACGAGCTGGGGCTCGGCATGCTCGGCATGCACGGCGCGGCCTGCGCGAACTACGCGGTGGAAGACTGCGACTTCCTGATTGCCGTGGGCGCGCGATTCGACGATCGCGTCGCCGGCGGCCGCCCGCATGCATTCGCGCCGCGAGCGCGCCATGTCGCGCATATCGATATCGACGAAGCGGAGATCAACAAGGTGAAGCGCGCGCATTGGACTCACGTGGGCGACGCGAAGGACGCTCTGCTTTCGCTGATGCAACACGAAACGCACGTGCAGGCGCCGTTGGCGTGGCTCGACCACATCAGGGAGCTGAAGCAGCGCTACGGCATGAACTATGACCGCGCGAGTCCGCTCATTCAGCCGCAGTTCGTGGTGGAAAAGTTGAGCGAGATTACCGGCGGCCGGGCCATCGTCACCACGGGCGTGGGCCAGCACCAGATGTGGGCCGCGCAGTTCTTCGACTTCGTCGAGCCGCGCAGCTTTCTCACGTCGGGCAGCATGGGGACGATGGGCTTTGGCCTGCCCGCTGCGATCGGCGCCCAGATGGGACGCCCCGATGCCCTCGTGATCGACATCGACGGCGACGGCAGCATGCGCATGAATATCGGCGATCTGGAGACCGCGACCACCTATGGCGTGCCGGTCAAGGTGCTGCTGTTCAACAACGTCGGTGACGGGATGATCCGACAGTGGCAGCGTCTCTTCTACGACGGGCGCCTGTGCGTGAGCGACAAGTCGCTGCATCGCAAGGACTTCGTCATGGCTGCGCGCGCCGACGGGTTCGAGTTCGCGCAGCGCGTCGAGGTCCTGAGCGAGGTCGAGGAAAAGCTCCGGGCTTTCGTGGCGTTCGACGGTCCCGCTTTCCTCGAAATCATGATCGATCAGGATGCCGATGTGTTTCCGATGGTCGGGCCTGGCATGAGCTATGCGGAGATGATCACCGGTCCGTTCATCCCGTCGAGGGATGGCGAGGAGTCGGGGAGCACGCGTGCGGGTCCTCAAAGCGCTTCGGACATGTTCTAGTCCGGCACAACCGCGCCAGTCGGCTCGTGCGGTCGCATTTCGTCTTTCCGCCATGTAACAAAAGAAGTTCTGGCGACGGCGTTTATCGAGTCCGGCCTCAACCCTATAGTGACTCTGATGGCTGGGAGCGATGCGGGGCATGGGGTCCTGCTGGCCCCGCGTTGTCTCTTCATGTGAGCGAGCAGGAATGAAACTGATCTATGTTGGCGACCCGATGTGTTCGTGGTGCTATGGCTTTGGCAAGGAGCTTTCGGCGCTCGTCGCGCGCGTGCCGGACCTGAAACTGGAAATCGTGGTCGGCGGCATTCGCGCGGGCGCGACCGATGTGCTCGACACGGCCGGCAAGCGTTTCCGGCTGCAGCACTGGCAGCGCGTGGAAGCGCTGAGCGGCTTGCCGTTCAATCGCGAAGCGTTCATGGCGCGCGAGGGGTTCGTCTACGATACCGAGCCCGTGTGCCGCGCCGTCGTGGCGGCGCGCCGCTTCGCCAGTGGCGACGCGTTGCTTGCGGTGTTCCGTACGCTGCAGAACGGCTTCTATGTGGAAGGGCTGGATACGACCGACGGACGCGTGCTGAGCGAGATCGCCGCGGCGGCGCTGGATGCCGTGGGCGTTCAGGTGAGCGCCGACGCGTTTTACCAGGCATGGGCAGCAGCCGAAACGAAAGAAGAGACGCAGCGCGATTTCGCCCGCGCGCGAGCGCTTGGCGTCGCATCGTTTCCGACCTTGCTGCTCGAAGAACAAGGCCGGACGTACGCCGTGCATTCGGGCTATGCGAGCGTCAACGCGCTCGAAGAACGGCTCAACGAGATCGAGGGACCACTTGCCTGATCGTGATTGATCCGGATTGTGCGAAGCGGGCTGCGCGAGCGATTGCGCAGCCCGCTTCGACTTGCCGGAGCGAGGCTTGAATCAATAAGGAGTGTGATGCAATGAACGATAGCAACGAAATCGTCGAACTCGTCCAGCGCTATTTCGACGCCACCTGGCGAGGCGATGTGGAGCAGTTGAGAACCGTGTTCGATGCGCGCGCGATCGTGGCCGGGGAAGTGAACGGCGAGCCCTACTACAAGACGATCGACGAGTACCTTGCGGGTATCGCAAACAGGAAATCGCCGGCCGAACTGGGCGAGGCCGTCGATACGGAACTGCTGATGCTCGATGTTCAGAAAAACATCGCGACGGCGAAACTGCATGTGCGCATGCTGGGCTTCAATTACTACAATTATTTTTCGATCGTGCGCCAGCGTGACAGATGGCTCGTCATCACCAAGACGCTGACCAACGTGGCATAAGCCGCCGCCCCGCGCCCGCGCCCCGACGAACCATCGAGTCCGGGGGCGCGGGCGAGGCTCGAGCGCTTAGTGACCGGCGCTCTGGCCGCCGTCGACGTGCAGGATCTCGCCCGTCACGAACGGTGCCGAGTCGAGATAGAGGATCGCATTGACGATATCGCTCATTTCGCCCATGTGGCCGACCGGATGCATCGCGCCGAGCGCGGCGTGCGTTTCGGCAGCATGCATCGGCGACTTGATGATCCCAGGCGAAACCGCGTTGGCACGAATGCCCGCGCGAGCATATTCGATTGCGAGCGAGCGCGTTGCAGCGTTCAAACCACCCTTGGTGAGCGACGCAAGAACGGACGGGACTTTGCTGTTCGCCTTGTCGGCAAGCGTGGTGGTGACGTTGACCACGTGGCCGCTCCCGTGTTTCTGCATCGCTTCGATCGCATATTGCGTGATGTGGAAGAAGCCGTTCAGGTTGACGTTCAGGATTGCGGCGTAGTCGTCGGCGGTGTACTGCGTGAAGGGCTTCGCAATGAAAATGCCCGCGTTGTTGACGAGCGTGTCGACACGGCCGAAGTGCTCGATGGCGGCGTTCACCACGCGGCGAGCCGTGGCGGCGTCGCCGATGTCGCCGGCCACGGCAACGTAGTCGGCCTCGGCGGCCGGCGTGATGGAACGGGCCGTGGCGACCACGCGATGGCCCTGCGCGCGGAAGGCCTTGACGGTTTCCGCGCCGATGCCTTGCGATGCTCCGGTGACGATGACGACCTTGGAAGTGCTCATTGTGTGTCTCATAGTATGGGTAAGTCGGCCGGGTGGCCGTTCGAATCGACGGATCCGATGGAGATGCACTGTAGGCGCATCCGTTGCGCGTGCGAACACACATCATGGACAAAGAGTCTTGCGCCGCGAGAACAAATCTCGACACGTACGTCTACCGCCGCGCGGGGGATTTGAGCCGTGTTTGCCTGCTGCGATTTTTCGCGCGTTCTACGCAGCGAGCCGACTTCCCGAGACTCCCAAAAAGCGGAAGGATCATTCCCGAGACTGCGGGATTCTCTTGCATGGTGAAAGTGATTAATCTGGCCAGGCTGTTTCCCCGGAGGCGTCGCCTCCATCACCTTGCTAGAGAGAGATTGAAATGAAATTGCTTACTGCTGTCCTTTTTGCCTGTTCGCTGTCGGCCAGCTTCGCTGTCCACGCCGAATCCCTCGCTCCCGCGCATACGGATGCTCAACAAACGGCCCAGGCGAATACGTCCCGGGCGAATACGTATCAGGCGCCACAGCGTCCGGCCAGGACGCCGGCACGGGACGCCAATACCTGTGTGGGCCCGGTGAGTTTCTGCAACCTGTTCTTTGGCAGTTAAGGTCGCTATGGGCTGGCGCCGCGCGCATCGATCGATCGCGATCAAGCACACACATCGGGATGAACGAGCAGTTCGCCCAGTGTGCGGATCGCCTCATCGATGCGCGCCGACCATGGATGCCCGTAATTGAGCCGTATGCAGTTTTCGAATGCACGTGACGCGGAAAAGAGCGGGCCGGGCGCAACACTAATCCCGCGTTCGATCGCGAGACGATGGAGCGCCATGGCGTCGATGCGCTCGCGGAACGTGAGCCACAGAAAATAGCCACCCTCGGGCCGCGTGTATTGCGTGCCTTCAGGCAGCCATCGGCGGATCGCCTCGATCATCGCATCGCGCTGCGTCTGCATGGCGAGCCGGATCTTCTTCAAATGACGCTCGTAGCCGCCATGCTCCAGGTAGTCGGCAATGCCGGCCTGGGCGGGAATGCTGGCCGAGATCGTCGTCATGAGCTTCAGGCGCTGCACGCGCTCTGCGAAGCGCCCGGCGCTTGCCCAGCCTACGCGATAACCGGGCGCCAGGTTCTTCGAAAACGAGCCGCAGTGCATGACGAGGCCGCGCCGGTCGAACGCGATGGCGGGCGGCGGATAGTTCGGCGCGTAGTGCAACTCGCCGTACACATCGTCTTCGATGAGCGGGACCTCGTGCTGCGCGAGCAGTTCGACGAGCGCTTCCTTCTTCTGAGCCGACAACGTGACGCCCGTGGGGTTCTGGAAATTCGTCATGAACCAGCAGGCGCGGATGGGGTGCTTGTCCAGCGCTTGCGCCAGCGCCTCGAGGTCGAGCCCGGTGGCGGTATCGACGGGAATTTCGACCGCGCGCAGGCCAAGCCGTTCGATCGCCTGAAGCGCTGCGTAAAAGCCCGGCGACTCCACGGCGACGATATCGCCGGGCTGCGTGACCGCCATCAGGCAAAGATTGAGCGCTTCCAGCGCGCCGTTGGTGATGATGATGTCCTCGGCCGGCTGTGAGATGCCAACCCGCATGTAGCGCAGCGCAATTTGCCGCCGCAGGTTCTCGTTGCCGGGCGGCAGATCGACCACGGTGCTCCACGGGCTCACGCTGCGTGCGGCCTGGCCGAGCGATTTCGCCAGGCGCGACAGCGGAAACAGCAGCGGAGAAGGGAAGGCGGAGCCGAGCGGCACGATGCCGGGGCGCTTGGCGGCGTCGAGCACCGAGAACACCAGTTCGCTGATATCGACGGTGGCGGACTCGCCCGTCGTTGCGCGCGAATCCGTCTTGCCGGGCTTCGAGAGCGGCGCGACGTAGTAGCCCGAACGCTCTTCGGCGCGCACGAGGCCCCACTGTTCGAGCACGTAGTAAGCACGCGCCGCCGTGGACTGGCTCACGCCGTGCTGCGCAATGATCTGCCGCAGCGAGGGCATGCGCGAGCCCGGCTTCAGGTTGCCGGAGCGAATCTCGGCGGCCATGCTCTGCGCGAGGCGTTCGTAGCGTGTCATGCGTCCGGGTTCTTCCAGAGAGGTCATGGGTGGACTCGTGCTTCGAGCGATTTTCTCATGGCGCGCGACCGCGAAGCCGATCTGCTACGGTCAATTATGCGTCGACTGCTTCTATACGTGTTTCCCGCGCGGGCGGATCATTGCGGGCAGTGCGCATCGCCGTCCGGGTCTGTTCTCCCGGGATGCGCCGGGATAACTGCGCGAGTGCCTGGATCATCACCTAAACCCGCAGAGCTTGCGGCTCTTTTTGCCTGTAGCGTGGCAAGCCTTTCGCCCCGGTGCGCGAGTACCGGGGCGTTTCTTTGTCGGGTTCTACCGCCGCGTGAATCGGCTGCATCGCTCAAATCGTTCGTAACTGCTGCTTTTTTTGGCAACGCGCAAGGTTGAAGATCAGGCTATCCGATCGACCTGATCGACGTAACCGGAGTCAATGATGGAACTCGTTCACATGATGCGCATGGTTCTGTGGAGCTTTTTCGGCGTGCGTAAAAGCGCGTCGCACGAAGCCGATTTGGCCAGCGTGAACTTCAAGTGGCTGCCGTTCGTGGCGGTCGTGCTGGCCGCGATGATCGGGGCTTGCATACTGGGTGTCGTGCTGCTGGTCGCGCATTCTACGGGAACCGCACAAGGCTTCTGAGCATGCGGTGTTGCCGAAAACTGGGGCGCCCGCGAAGCACCGTGAGACGCGAGATTGTTCGGCGTTTCATAACGGTGATTTCGTCCGCGCCGCGTTGATCTTTGTGGTGCCGCGCGTAATCTGACTATCAGGAAGCGCTGCATTTCACGCAAAGCGATTCATCCAGTTTTCAGGCAAGGAGTATGAGATGGATATCCTCAATCTCGCCCGACAATCCGGGATGACGGTCGTGCTCGACGCACGCATCGGCCAGCAGGAATACCACTCCGTTCACAGCAGCGTGGCCGCGCTGGAACGGTTCGCCGCGCTGCTCGAGGCGCAACGGCAAGCCGAATCCGGCAAGCGCGTTTGATTGAATCGTGACGGCAAGCGCCACGCTTCACTCAAACAGATTGAAGCCATCACGAAACATCATTTGAAGAGATTTTTGGTTCGACCTATTGTGAAGTTCACGAGAAGCGGCAGCCCCCGGTGGATCGACGGCGATATCACGGGCCAGGGCATGCCGGACACCTTCCATGGACGGAGACAATCGGATGAACCCCACGACCCTGCATGGGATTCGTAGCAATCCCCTGTTCGCCACGCTGGTCAAACGCCGGCGCAGATACATTGCCTGCCTGACCGCCATCACGCTGATTCCCTATTGCGGCTTCATCGTGCTGGTCGGATTCGCCCCCGCTTTGCTGGCCATCCGGCTTTCCGCAGACAGTATCGTCAATATCGGCTGGCCGATCGGCGTCGCGCTGATCGTCGGCAGCTGGTGCCTCACGGGCTTGTACGTTCGCCGCGCCAATGGCGAATTCGACGCGCTCACCGCCCAGATCCTGGCGGGAGCGAAACCATGAAGCGCGCCGCTCTTGCTCTCGTCTTCCCGCTGCTGCTGCTGGGTGTCGCGGCTCGCGCAGCGGCCGCGGAGGTCCTGCACGGCGTCGAACAGCGTCCCCTCAATCTCACGGCGATCGCGATGTTCCTGGTGTTCGCCGTGGCGACGCTCGGCATTACGTACTGGGCGGCGTCGCGCACCCGTTCGATGGACGACTTCTACACCGCCGGGGGCGGCATCACCGGATTCCAGAACGGCATGGCGCTGGCCGGCGACTATATGTCGGCGGCGGCGTTGCTGGGCGTGACCAGCATGATCTTTTTCCACGGCTACGACGGCGTGATCTACGCGATCAGCTTTTTCGTCGCGTGGCCGCTGCTGCTGTTCCTGTTCGCGGAGCGCATCCGGAATCTGGGGCGTGTGACGATTGCCGACATCGCATCGTACCGGCTCGACCAGAACCGGATCCGGACGATGACCGCCTTCGGTTCATTGACCGTCGTCTGCTTTTACCTGGTTGTCCAGATGGTCGGTGCGGGGCAGCTGATCCAGTTGCTGTTCGGTCTTCCCTATAACGACGCGATCATCGTGGTCGGCCTGCTGATGGTGGTCTATGTGACCTTCGGCGGCATGGTGGCCACCACGTGGGTGCAGATCATCAAGGCCGCGCTGATGCTGTTCGGCGGCACATTGCTAGCCGTTCTCGCACTGTCCCGGTTTGGCTTTTCGCTGAACGCACTGTTCGAGCAGGCGGTCGCCGCGCACAGGAACGGCGTGCATATTCTGCTGCCGAGCAAGCTGGTGTCCGATCCCATCGCGCTGATTTCGCTCGCGATTGGACTGGTGTTCGGCACCGCGGGGCTGCCGCATATCCTCATGCGCTTTTTCACCGTGCCGGATGCGAAAGAAGCGCGCAAGTCGGTGTTCGTTGCTACCGGCTTCATCGGTTTCTTCTATCTGGTCATCATGGTGCTCGGCGTGGCGGCGATCGCGATTGTCGGCAGCAACCCGTCGTTCTACGTGGGTGGCCTGACCGGAGGCAAGCTGATCGGCGGCAGCAACATGCCGGTCATGCATCTCGCCCAGGCGCTCGGCGGCAATCTGCTGCTGGGTTTCCTCTCGGCCGTGGCGTTCGCGACCATCCTTGCCGTCGTGTCCGGGCTCACGATGGCGGGCACATCAGCCATCTCGCACGACCTCTACGTGATGGTGCTCAAGAAGAACCGGGCCGATCCCGCGAGCGAGCGGCGGGTCTCCAGGATCGCGTCGGTGTGCATAGGCGTGGTGGCGGTGCTGCTGGGCATCGTGTTCAAGGATCAGAACATCGCGTTTCTCGTCGCACTGACGTTCGGCGTCGCCGCCTCGGTGAATTTTCCGGTTCTCGCGCTTTCGATGTACTGGAAGGGGCTGACGACGCGCGGCGCGCTCACCGGCGGTATCGCGGGCCTGGTGAGCGCCGTCACGCTCGTCATTCTGTCGCCCGCCATCTGGGTCACGGTGCTGGGCCATGCGAAGGCGATCTTCCCCTACGACTATCCGGCCATCGTGTCGATGAGCATCGCCTTCCTGTTCGCGTGGCTGGGCTCCGTCACGGACCGCAGCCAGCGGGCGCAGCGCGAGCGCGACGACTTCGGCGAGCAGGCCGTCCGCGCGCAGACCGGCTTCGGCGCGTCCGGAGCCGTCGGTCACTAGTCAACGCCAACAAGGAGACAATCATGCAAATGCGTGACAACGGTCTGGGCTTTTCGCCCATCACGATCGCGCTGCACTGGATCGTCGCAGCACTGCTGCTGTCGATCGCCGGATGCGGCATCGGGCTCATGTTTAGCGCGGACGACGTCCAACGACTGAACCTCGTGCGTACGCAGAATCTGCTGGGCGCCGTGCTGTTCGTCGTGTCAATCTATCGGCTCTGGGCACGGCTTTCTTCGTACCATCCGCTGCCCGTGGGCACGCCGAACCCCGTCGAAGTGATCGTCAGCCGCTCCGTTGCGGTGGGCCTCGCGCTCGCCATGGTGCTTCTGCCGGTTGCGGTATGGCTTTCCCGGGCGGCGGCCGGTGTCGCCGTCGAGTTGCCGGGAGGATTGGCGATCCCCACGCTCATCGAACCCAGCGTGGCAGTGCAACGGGTCGTGGATATTCTTTTCGATATCGGAGCGACGGCTTTTCTGCTGGGCCTCGCGTTGCATCTGTTCGGAGCACTGAAGAATCATTTCGCGCTGGGCAATGACGCCCTCAAGCGGATGCTTGGCAAACATGTGGAGCTTTGAGCGATGAGCGAATTCAAATCGGCTTTTAGCGGGAACGCGGTCACGCAGCTGTGTGGCGTCCGGTATCCCGTCTTTCTCGGCGGCATGGCGGCGATTTCCGGCCCGAAGCTGGTTGCCGCGGTGGCGAATGCCGGCGGCATGGGAACGCTCGGCGGGCTGCGTTTGCCGCCGCTCGCGCTGCGCAGGTGGATACGGGAAACGCGGGAGCAGACGGACAAGCCCTTCGGCGTGAATCTCGTGCCGAAGTTCGGCGGCCCGACCGTGTTCGAGGCCCAGTTCCAGGTCGTGTTGCAGGAGCGGCCGCGCATGCTCTCGTTGTTCTACGCCGAAGACTATGCGGCAGACATGATCCCTCGTGCCAAAGATGCGGGCATGATCGTCATGGTCCAGGTGGGATCGGTTGCGCTCGCGCGGCACGCGATCCGCCACGGCGCGGATATCGTCGTCGCGCAGGGCAGCGAAAGCGGCGGCCACCTCAACCGGGGGACGATCGGCGTCATGTCGCTGTTGCCCGCGATCTGCGAAGTCGCGCAGGGGCGTCCCGTGCTGGCGGCTGGAGGCATCACGACGCGCGATGATGTGCGGGCCGCGATGCTGCTTGGCGCGTCAGGGGTGCTCGTGGGCACCGCGTTCGTTGCGACCGACGAATCGAATGCGCACCCGCTCTACAAGCAAAAGATCGTCGAAGCCAGCGTGGACGACATCGAGTATCGCACCGGGTATTCGTTCGGCTGGCCGTACGGCACGCCCCATTGTGTGATTCCGAATCGCGACAAATGGAACCTGCTGCGCTTCGTTGGCGGCGGTGCACGCATGATCGACAAACCGCGCATGGCGCAGAAGCTCTCGCTCTATGCGGGGCAGGGCGTCAGCAAGATCGGCAGCGTGGTGCCGGCGGCCGCGCGCGTGGCGGAGCTGGTGGCGGGCCTGCCGGCGTCGACGGTTGCGGCGAATGCCCGGGCGATGCTCGATGGCCTGGCATACGGCGCAAGCCGTGCATTGCCGCAAGTGGAACCGGCCGAGTGCCGCGCCGCTTGCTGACCCTGACGCGGTGTTCGGCGGCGCTCAGGCCGCCGCCGTCGAACGCCGCGTGCTCTTGCGACTCGGTGTACCAGCGCGCTTCGCTTTCGTATCGTCAGTGGACAGCGCGAGCTGGTCGCGCGCGAGCGCGACAAACGCGCTCAATGCCGGTGTCGCCAGTGTGTCGTTACGGCGGATGAATACCGTCTTGACGTTGGCGAACTCGCGCGGGAGCGCGTGAAGGGCGATGGCCTGGCGCGCTGCATAGTTTTGCGCAACGGCCTTTGGCAGCAGCGTCACGCCCATGCCCGCGGCCACGCATGAGAGGATGCCGTCGAGCGTGCCCAGTTCGAGCACCTGGTTGGGCACGAGTCCGACCTGATAGAACCAGTGTTCGAGCGTGGAGCGATAGAAGCAGCCCGTGCGGAAGACCAGCACCGTCTGCTGTGGCATGACCTGGATGAGTTCGCCGAGCGAGGCGAACTCGCAGCTGCTCACGAGGACGAGTTCCTCCTGAAAGACCTCGTCTTGCGCGAGCACCGGATTCTGGTGCAGACCGCCGACGAATGCGCCGTCGAGGCGATGGCTCTCGACGGCCTTGATCAGCTCGGCGGTCGTGCCGGTGAGCAGCGACAACTGGACCTGAGGATACTTCTCGCGGTATCTGGCCAGTACCTGGGGCAGGCGGATTGCCGCCGTCGTCTCCATCGAGCCGAGCCTCAACGTGCCTGCCGGCGTGGCGGTATCGAGCAGCGCGTTGCGGCTCTCTTCGGTGAGCTGGAGGATGCGCTGGGCGTAGCCCAGAAAGGTTTGCCCGGCCGAAGTGAGCACCACGCCGCTCTTTTGCCGGATAAACAATGGCTGACCGAGCTCGGCTTCGAGTTCCTTGACGCGCATCGTGACGTTGGACTGCACGGTGTGCACCTTCTCGGCCGCCGCGGTGAAGCTGCCGTGCTCCGCCACCGCACAGAAAATCTTCAGCTGACGCATCTCCATGGCGAATTCCAAGAATCACAAATAATGATGGATTTCATCATTTGCCATCACTTTACTGGATTGAACGGCGCGAGCACAGTGTCGTAAACGCGAACGGGAGGATGCATGTGGTGATGACGTCGACTACGAACATTGAGTGCCTCTTCGCCGGGGGAATGGGTTATCTGGACCCCGAAGGGCAGCGCAGCGGCATTTTCAAGCGGCGCATCGCCGGGCCGGTTCGCGTGGAGGCACAGGGGATCGTCGGCGACGAGCATGGCGACCCGCGCATCCACGGCGGCCCGGAAAAGGCCGTTCATCACTACGCGGCGGAGCATTACGCTTGCATTGCGCAGGCGTTCGCGGAGTGCGCCGAGGCACTGGTGCCCGGCAGTCTCGGCGAGAACATCTCGGCCTCGGGGCTGACCGAACGTAACGTGCACATCGGCGATATCTACGAGGCCGGCAGCACCATGCTGCAAGTCTCGCAACCGCGCAGCCCTTGCTGGAAGATCAACCATCGCTTCGGCGTCGAACGCATGTCGATGCATATTGCCAAGGGGCGCATCACCGGCTGGTATTACCGTGTCCTGCGCCCCGGCCTGATTGCGCCCGGCGACGCTATCACGCTCGTCGACCGGCAAACGGAGCGCTTTTCCATCGACGCGTTCTGGAAGGTGCAGTTGTCGCATCGTCCGTCCATCGATGCGCTGGTCGAGTTGATCGCCATTCCGGGCTTGGCTCCTGACTGGAAGCGGCGCCTGGGCGAGCGGGAGAAATGGCTGCGGGCGCGCCGGTGACGCGTTCGCTCGCACTTGCCGCCTCGCCGGATATATGAAGGTTAGCTTTGCAGTTTACCTTCATATCTCCTAGAATGCGGGGATGACCGAACGCGCCCAAACTCCCCCTCCCGACCTCGCCGCGGCGCTTGCCGGCGACCTACGCGCCCTGGTCGGCCAGCTGCGCCGCCGTTTTCGCGAGCAGGCGATCCTCGGCGACTTCACGCCTTCCCAGATGGCCGTGCTGCAGCGGCTCGAGCGCGAGGGGCCGTCCACGGTGTCGAGCCTCGCGCGCGCGGAGGGCATGCGCCCGCAGTCGATGGGCACGCTCATCGCACCGCTCGAGGCGGCGGGCCATATCAGCGGCGCACCGGACCCCAACGACGGGCGCCAAACGCTCTGGTCGCTCACCGACACTTTTCGCGAGTGGCTCAAGGAAGGGCGGGCGGCGCGTCAGGACTGGCTCTCGCGCAGGATCGACACGCGCCTTTCGGCCCCGGAGCAACAGCAGCTAGCCGCGGCAGTCGAACTGCTCAAGCGGCTCGTGGCCGACTAAGGCGAGGCCGTCACATGGGCGCTCCAGCTTCCGGGTTCTTTCGTTCGCTCAGGACTTACAACTATCGCGTGTGGTCGGCGGGCGCGCTCGTCTCGAACGTCGGCACGTGGATGCAGCGCACGGCGCAAGACTGGCTCGTGCTCACCGGGCTCACGCACCACAGCGCGGCGGCGGTCGGTATCGTGATGGGCCTGCAGTTCGGGCCGCAAATGCTGTTCATGCCCTGGTCGGGCTTCGCCGCCGACCACTTCGACCAGCGCAGGCTGCTCATGGTCACGCAGGCGCTGCTCGGCACGCTGGCCATTGCACTGGGCGTGCTCACGGCAACCGGGCTCGTGCAGCTTTGGCACGTGTACGTGTTCGCGTTCCTGTTCGGCTGCACGACAGCATTTGATTCGCCGGTGCGGCAAACCTTCGTCTCGGAGCTGGTGGGCGACGCCGATCTCTCCAACGCCGTCGCGCTCAATTCCACCTCGTTCAACGCCGCGCGCATGATCGGCCCGGCCGTGGCGGGGCTCGTCATCGCGTCGGTGGGCGTGGGCTGGGCCTTCCTGCTCAACGGCCTGTCGTTCGTCGCCGTGCTGATCTCGCTCACGCGTCTGCGCGTGGACGAGCTGCGTTCGGCGAGGCGTGCGCAACCCGCGAAGGGCGGCATTGCCGCGGGGTTCCACTACGTGTGGGCGCGACCGGACCTGCGGGCCATTCTCGTCATGCTGTTCCTGATCGGCACCTTCGGGCTGAATTTTCCGATCTTCATCTCGACGATGGCCGTGAACGTCTTTCACGCCGACGCGGGACGCTACGGACTCCTGTCTTCAATGATGGCGGTGGGGACCATGAGCGGCGCCTTCTTCGGCGCGGGGCGCAGCCATCCGCGCTTCATCTCGCTGCTGTTCGCGGCTACGGCGTTCGGGGTGGGGTGCCTGCTGGCTTCGGTTGCGCCGGGCTACTGGTGGTTCGGCGGCGCGCTCGTGATGATCGGCATCGCGGCGCTCACGTTCACCACCGAAACCAACAGCCTCATGCAGCTTTCCACCGAACCCGGCATGCGCGGCCGCGTGCTGGCGATTCGTCTGGCCGTGGCGCTGGGCGGCACGCCCATCGGCGCGCCGATCGTGGGGTGGGTGGCCGACCATTGGGGGCCGCGCTGGGCCTTGCTGGTGGGCGCGGCTTCGGGCTTCGCGGCGGCGATCGTCGCGGCCCGCGCGCTCGCGCGGCGAGCCCACGAGAAGCCATAACGCGCCGCACGATCACACGCAATCAGGCAGGCTTCAACTCCACGCGCTTGATGTCCTTCACGATCACGAGATAGCTGATCACCGTCACGAGCGCGTTGATGCCGACAAAGGCGAGCGCGCCGTTGAACGAGCCGGTTTCCGCCACGAGATAGCCGATCACGATCGGCGTGACGATGCCGGCCACATTGCCGAACATGTTGAAGATCGAGCCCGAGAGGCCGATCGCTTCGCGCGGCGCGGTATCGGCGATCACGGCCCAGCCGAGCGCGCCCAGGCCCTTGCCGAAGAACGCGAGCGACATGAGCGCGACCACGATCCAGTCGCTGTTGACGTAGTTGCAGCCGACGATGCACGACGACAGCACCATGCCGCCGACGATCGGCACCTTGCGCGCCATGGTGAGCGAGCGGCCCGAGCGGATCAGGGCGTCCGAAGCCACGCCGCCCAGCACCCCGCCCAGAAAGCCGCAGATCGCCGGCAACGAGGCGATCAGCCCCGCCTTCAGGATGGTCATGTGGCGCGCCTGCACGAGGTAGATCGGGAACCACGTGAGGAAGAAGTACGTGAGCACGTTGATGCAGTACTGCGCGAGATAGACGCCCAGCAGCATGCGGTTGCCGAGCAGCTGGCGGATGACCGCCCAGTTCGCACGCTTGCGGCGCTCGGCGCGCGCGGCGCGTTGATGCCCGTTCACGATGCCGCCGCCCGCCTCGATGTATTCGAGTTCCTGCGGGTTCACGCCCGGGTGATCGGCCGGATTCTTCATGAACCGGATCCACACGAAGGCGAGCACGAGGCCGCCCACGCCCATCACGATATAGACGTGATGCCAGCCATACGCATGCGTGAGCCACGCCATGAGCGGCGTGAACACCACGGCCGCGAAATACTGCGCCGAATTGAAAATGGCCGAGGCCGTGCCGCGCTCTTTCGCCGGGAACCAGCTCGCCACCACTTTCGCGTTGGCGGGGAAGGCGGGCGCTTCGGCCGCGCCCATCGCGAAGCGCAGTGCGAACAGGCCCGCAATCGCGGCGCCGGCGCTGCCGAGCAGGCCAATCGAGCTTTGCAGCAGCGTGAAGAGCGACCACAGGAAGATGCTGCCCGCGTACACGCGGCGCGCGCCGAAGCGGTCGAGCACCCAGCCCGCGGGCACCTGCGCGAGCACATAGGCCCAGCTGAACGCCGAGAAGATGTAGCCCATGTGGATGGCGTCGAGACCGAACTCGGTGCGCATGGCCGAACCCGTGACCGAGAGCGTGGCGCGGTCCGCGTAGTTGAGCGTGGTGATGATGAAGATCAGCGAGAGGATCAGGTAGCGCACCCTGGTGCGCCTGGCGACATCGGACTGCGTGGCGGTGCGGCTCAACGACATGTGGATCGACCTCTCTCGTGCGCGAGATTCAGGCCGATGCGGTCACGCTGCGGCCTGAATCTGCTGTCTCCGGACGGCGCGCCTAGTGCGCGCCGCATCTACTTACGCAAGAACGCGCCTGACTCGCGTCAGGCGCGTTCCGTTTGCGGACCTGATTAGCTGCTTGTTCAGCCAGTTGTCAGTAAGTTGTTTGACATCACGGCTGGTTGTCTGAGCTAATCGTACAACGCCCGGGAAGCCGAAGCAACCAGACTGTATGCCTCTTGAGTCGGTCTCAGGGTAAACTCGAATTTCAGGATTACCGCGCGATGGTGGGATGATGCGGCCAAGTTGTTGGACAACATGGCGTCTGCACCCTCAAGACTCCGGCGTTTGAGCCGTAAAGAAGAACACCATGGAAACCGGGGATTGAAGCAACATGCGCAACACGACGGTACGAGCCAGCCTCCTTGCAGTGCTGGTGATCTTTGGCGTGATGATCCTGATTGGCGGTTTCGCGGGCGTGTTCTCGCTCAGGGAGTCGAACGCCAGCGCCCAACGCCTGCATGAAATCGCGCGCCAGACCATTCTGGTCAACGACGCCTACAAAGACACCACGCGCACGCGTTCGGCGCTCGTGCGCGGCTACAGCGCGCTCAAGGAACGCAACGACACGGCCACGCGCGACTCCGCGCTGAAGAGCGCGGCCCACAGCTTCGAGCTTTCGGCGAGCGAGACCCAGGCCTTCGCCAATGCACCGGCGTTCGACGGCATGGACGCGGACCTCAAGCGCCAGTTGCTCGAGTCGGCGGCTCAACTCTCGAACACGCTCACGCGCGCCACCGACGCGCTGCGCAACGGCGACACGGCCGCCTACGTGGCGGTCAACGACACCGACATCACCGCCGCGGGCGCGGCCTATTCCGTGAACGTGGAGAAGTTCCAGAAGCTCGCCAACGCGCTCGCCGAGGCCACGCTCGACGACGGCAACGCGCGCTACACATGGATCGTTACGCTCGTGGGCGTGGGCGTGGCCATCGCGCTGGCGCTCGTCGTCTTCACGCATTTTGCCTTGCAGCGCATCGTGTCGCGGCCGCTGGCCGACGCCGCGGCGGTCCTCGACCGCATCGCTTCGAACGATCTCACCGTGCGCGTACCCGAAGCGGGCCGCAACGAAATCGGCCTGCTGTTCGCGGCCATGCGCCGGATGCAGGCGGGGCTCTCGCACACCGTGGCCGGCGTGCGCGACAGTTGCGACGCGATTCACACGGCCGCGCGCGAGATCGCGGCGGGCAATCTCGATCTGTCGAGCCGCACGGAGGAGCAGTCCGCCTCGCTCGAAGAAACCGCCGCGAGCATGGAAGAACTCACCTCCACGGTGAAGCAGAACTCCGCGAACGCCTCCGAGGCCAGCACGCTTGCCACGGGCGCGGCCGAACTTGCGCAGCGCGGCGGCGACGTGGTGGGACGCGCCGTGCAGACCATGCAGGACATCAGCGCCAGCTCGCAGAAGATTGCCGAGATCACGAGCATGATCGACAGCATCGCGTTCCAGACCAATATTCTCGCGCTCAACGCCGCCGTGGAATCGGCACGCGCGGGCGAGCAGGGACGCGGCTTCGCCGTGGTCGCGGGCGAAGTGCGCACGCTCGCGCAACGCAGCGCGGGCGCCGCACGCGAGATCAAGGAATTGATCGGCGCTTCAATGGAAGACGTGCGCAACGGCAACGCGCTCGTCGCGCAGGCCGGCGAGACGATGAACGAGATCGTCAACTCGGTGCGCAATGTCGCCACCATCATGGCCGAGATCACCACGGCCACCGCCGAACAGAGCACGGGCATTCAGCAGGTGGGCATGGCCGTGAGCCAGATGGATCAGGTCACGCAGCAGAACGCCGCGCTCGTGGAGCAGGCGGCGGCCGCCGCGAACGCGCTGGAGCACCAGGCGCAATCGATGAAGGAAGCGGTGTCGGTGTTTCGCGTTGGCGCGCTCGCGTGAAGATCGTTACGCGCAAGACCACTCAATAGAACCAACAAACCAGAAAGGACGACATGAAGAAGAAGGCAATCTTGCGCAGCGTGGCGGGCGCCGCTTTCGGGCTCGCGGCATCGGTGGCCGTGCATGCGGCTAGCTACGTGTATGTGTCGAACGCCGACAGCCAGGACATTTCGGTGTTCCGCCTCGATGCGCAAAGCGGCGCGCTGGCCGCGGTCGAGACCGTGCCGGTGGGCGGCACGGTGATGCCGATGGCGTTCTCGCCCGACCATCACCACCTGTATGCGGCGCTGCGCTCGAAGCCGTATCGCGTGGTGAGCTTCGCCGTGAATCCGCTCGACGGCCGTCTCGCCGAACTGGGCCGCGCGCCGCTCGCCGAGAGCATGGCCTATGTGTCCACCGATGGCACGGGGCGCTATCTGCTCTCCGCTTCGTACGGCGGGAATCTGCTGGCGGTGAACCCCATCGGCGAAAACGGCGTGGCGGGCGACGTGCAGCAAACCGTGAAGACGGGCCCGATGGCGCACATCATTCGCACCTCGCCGGACAACCGCTATGCGTTCGCCTCGGTGCTCGGCGCCGACACCTGGCTGCGCCTGAAGTTCGACGCCTCGACGGGCGCGCTCACCGAAGACGCGAAGCCCGCGTACTCGCTGCCCAAAGATTCGGGCCCGCGTCATTTCCAGTTTTCGCCGGACCAGCGCTTCGTCTATCTGATCGACGAACTCGACGGCAAACTGCACGTGCTCGCCTTCAACGGGGCGAACGACTCGGTCAAGCCGATCCAGACGATCTCGATCCTGCCCACGGGCTTCTCCGGCGACAAGCCGTGGGGCGCCGACGTCCACCTCACGCCCGATGGACGCCACCTGTATATCTCGGAGCGCACGTCGAGCACACTGGGCGCGTACCGCGTGAACCAGCAAACGGGCAAGCTCACGCGCATCGGCACGTACGCCACCGAGAAGCAGCCGCGCGGCTTCAATATCGATCCGTCGGGCCAGTATCTGCTTGCCGTGGGCCAGCTCTCGCCCACGCTGAGCGCGTACCGCATCGATGCGAAGAGCGGTGCGCTGCATGAGCTTGGCAAGTACCCGGTGGGCAAGGGGGCGAACTGGGTCGAAGTGGTGGATTTCGACGGTTCGAACGGCTAGGCAATGAAGGGCGGCTTCGGTCGCCTTACTCCTGCCGGTTCTCGGTCGCGAAGCGCATTGGCTTCACGTTGTGCGGCTCGGCTCGCGCTGCATCGAGGCCTTCGATCGAGCGCAGCCGCGCGGGCGCCGAGAACAGGATGATCGCGAGTTGAAGGGCGAATCCGCACGCGGCGCCTACGAGGCAACTCGTCATGCCAAGGTGCGTGCTCAGGAACGCGCCGAGCAGGGCACCGAGCGGGCGGGCGCCGAACGTCGCCATCATGATGACCGACGAGACGCGCGCGATCAGATCGCGAGGCGTGACGACCTGGCGCAACGCCGTGGTCGAGATGGTCCAGACGATCGGCCCGAAGCCGAACAGAAAGAACGCCAGGAACACGCTGGCGCGCGAATGTGTGAGGACGGTGCTCGCCATCAACAGCGAGCCAAGCGCGGCGCTCGTCGGGCCGAGCAGGATTTGCCGCCCGAAGACGAGCCGCCTGGCGATGATCTTGTAGAGAAACGCGCCGCCCACCATCCCGAAGCCATATACACCAAGCGCAACGCCCACGGCCGATGGCGCGAACGCGAGCCGGTGTATCGCGTACCAGGCGAACACGGCGAGCAGCAGATACCACGACGTATTGAAGACGAAGGCCGTCGCCACGATGGGCCGCAGATGCGTGCTGCGCGCGATGAACTGCACGCCGTCGAAGAGTTCGCGTGCGAGCGCGCGACGCGAACGCGGGCGCGGCGCCTCGGCGGGCAGGCGTGCGAGACACCACGCGCTGGCGAGCGAGAGGGCGAACGCCGCGAGAAACGCGAACACGCCCGACGCCCAGCCCGCAAAAATGCCGCCCACGGAAGGCCCCGCCGTATAGGCGATGCTGCGCGCGATTTCGAGCCGCCGGTTGGCGGCGAGCAGGTCGCCCGTTTCGACCATGGCCGCGACGAGCGAGGGCGCAGTCACGCTGAACACCACCGTGCCGGTTGCGATGGCGAAGCCCAGCGTGCCGAGCATGTAGAGCGACAGCACGCGCGCATGGAACAGCGCGAACAGCACGAAGAGGGCGGCGGCGCGCAGCAGTTCGGTCGCGATCATGAGCGGCTTGCGCCGGCTGCGATCGGCAATGAGACCGGCGGGCAACGAGAGCAGCAGGAACGGTAGGGTATTGACGGCCTGCAGCGAGGCGCTTTGCTGTGCCGTGGCGCCCAATGCCACCACGGCGACGATCGGGATGACCGCAATGGCCATCTGCTCGCTGAATTGCGCGGCGAGACTCGCGTGCGAAAGATTGACGACGACGCGCTGTGGCGTCGCACTACCAGTTGTGCTCATTGTCGATGTCCCGAAGATCGATCCGGCGCGGGCCGGATGCGGTGGTTTGAGCTTTGGGATCGAGTCTACGCAGGGCGCCTGGGTGGAGATATCCGGATCTTGTGGTGATATTCGATGCGCCGGGCGACCGCAGGTCAGTCCGCCTCGATACGATCCGCGTCGCGCGAATCTTTGCGCACTTGCACATGCGTGGCCGGTTCGCCGCGCGACGCATCGACATCGCGAACCGCACGGCTACCCGCAAAGCATACCGCGAGCGTCGCGAGCACGAGCACGCCGAGGGCGAGTTGCAATCCAACGAGCCCCGCGCCGAAGCCGATGATCGGCGGCCCCACGAGAAAGCCTGCATACCCGGTCGTCGCCGCCATCGACACGCCGGTCACGGGCGGGTCGGTCGTACGCCCGGCCGCGCTGAAAATCACCGGCACCACGTTGGCGAGCCCAATGCCGACGCAGATGAATCCCACCACCGCCGTCGCGAGCGCCGGCGCAGCGAGCACGGCGGCCAGACCCGCAGCCGAAAGCAGGCCGCCCAGCGCGACCACGCGCACCGCGCCCAGTCGCCGCACGAACGCGTCGCCCACCACGCGGCACGCCGCCATGGCGAACGCGAACGACGTATAGCCGATGCCCGCGCTATCCGCATGAGCGGGCAAGGCGGTGCGCAGGTACACGGCGCTCCAGTCGGCAATGGCGCCCTCGGTCATCATGCACAGGAACGCGAGCGCGGCGAGCTTCACGACGCCCGCCTGCGGCAACGCGAAGCCGCCGCCCGACGCAGCCTCCGGGCGCGTGCCCACGTCGCGCAGCGAGAACAAAGCCGCGCCGACGATCAGCACGGCGATGGGAATGGCGGGCAGCGCGAGACCGCTCAGCACACCGAACCCTGCTTTCTGAAGCACCGTACCAACGGCCGCACCCGCCAGACCGCCCGCGCTCCATGCCGCATGGAACGACGACATGATCGGCGCATGCCACACTTTCTCGATCGCGCTGGCATGGCCGTTCATGGAAACGTCGAGCGCGCCGTTGAGCGCGCCGAGCAGCAGCAACGCGGCACACAGCAGCGGCGCGTTGGGCGCGAGCGCGGGCAACGGAAACGCGGCGGCGAACAGCACGCCGAGCAGGGCGGTCGCGCGGCCGCTGCCGAACTTCGGCGCGAGACGCCCCGCAAGCGGCATGGCGACGATGGCGCCCAGCGCGAACGCAAAGAGCGCGACGCCGAGCAGGGAGTCGCCAAGCTGCAGATTGTCCTTCACGCGCGGCACCTCGACGGCCCACGCGCCGATGCCGAAGCCGTTCGCCAGAAAGACCGCCGTGGTGGCGTAGCGTTCGCGCAGGGGCCTCATCGCGCCACCGCCACGTCGCCGCATGCGGCTTTCAGTTGCTTCAGATGGAGTTTCGGCACGTCGGCATCGACGACCAGATAGTCGAGCGAGGCGCACGGCGCGATGACGAAGGGCGCGGATGTCATGAGCTTTTCCGTGGTGACTGCCGCCGCGATCTGGCCGCTTGCCGCGACCATCGCGCGCTTCATTTCGGCATCCTCTGCATCGAAGGCCGCGATGCCTTCGGAGGGATCGAGTGCGCAGGCGCCGAGAAAGCAGAGGTCGGCCTTGATCTGCTGAATCTGCACGAGCGCCGTGGCCCCCAGCGCGCCCGCGGCCTGCGCGCTCACGCGCCCGCCGATCAGGATGACTTCGATGCCTAGGCGCTCGAGCAGTCGCACGCAGGCCTGCGGCGACGTGGTGACGACCGTGAGGCCGGCGTTCTCGGGCAGCGCCGCCGCGATCTCGACGTTCGTGGAACCCGCGTCGAGCAGGATCACCTGGTTCGGCTTGACGAGCGCGGCGGCGGCGCGCGCAAGGCGCGCCTTGGCGGGCAGTTGCTCGCGCATGCGCACGGAGGCGGGCTTGTTGGCGGGCGAGATGAGCAGCGCGCCGCCATACACGCGCTTGCAGTGCCCCGCCTCGGCCAGGTCGCGCAAATGGCGCCGGATCGTGTGCTCCGAGGTGTCGAGCTGTGCGGCGAGTTCGGTGGCCAGCACGCGGCCCTCGGCGCGCAGTTTTTCGAGGATCAGGCGCTCGCGCTCGTCGGGGAGCAGGCCTTCACTGGCCGCCAGGCGTGTTCGTTGCATGGGTTTCGGTTCCCGCTTGCTCGTTGGCTTGCTCGTCAAATCGAGCAAAAACGAGCATAAAGTATCGTAAACGGGCAATACATGCAACCGGCCGTGCGGCGTTCGGGGCGCAGCCGCTTCAGCCGCGTCAGGGCAGGGAATAACGCGAATACGTTTCGATCGGGAGGAGCGCCTGCGCGGGCGGCGTGCCGCCGGCCGCCGCGTGGCGCATCTGTTCGACGGCCGTGCGCAGCAGCAGACCCAAATCTTGCGAAAGCAGATAGTCGATCACGTCCGTGCGCAACAGCGGCTCCGTCACGGCGTTCACCTCATGCGTCACATAGAGCGTGCGGCCCGCAAGGCCGCGCTCGCGCAGCGCCGCCGCGAGTCCTTCGTTGCCGCCCGCCACGTTGTAGATGCCGTCGAGCGCGCCGTGCATTTCCATGCAGCGCCGCGTGGCCTCGTAGGTTGCCGGACCCGAGTCCGCGCCCTTGATCACTTCGACCACGTTCACGTGGGGAAAGCGCTGGCGCAGCAGCGAGCGAAAGCCGATCTCGCGGTCTTCGTGACAGGTGTACGAGAACGTTGCGACCACAACGGCCACGGAAGGCGAGGGCCGTCCCTCGAGGTGCCGGCCGACGAGGAACGCGGCCGACTGGCCCGCGGCACGGTTGTTCACGCCCACGTAGATGTGGCGCGCATCGGTGTCGACGTCGGTGATCAGCGTCACCACGCCGAGACCCCGCGCCATGCATTCGCGCAGCGCCGACGTAATGGGCGGCGTGTTCGTGCAGACGATGCCGATGGCGTCGGCAGCGCCTTGCGCCGCATCGCGCACGCGCAGCGCAACGTCTTCGTCGCTGGCGCCCACGCAATTGACCACCTCGAGCGTCACGCCCGCCGCCGCGAACTCGGCTTCGAGGCTCGCTGCCGTGCGTGTGAGTTCCGCGGTGAAGGCGTCGCCGGCCTGCAGGAGGAGGCGCACGCGCAGCGCATGGGACGAAGTACGCGATGCCTGGGACAGCGCCTCGCCGTCGCCCGCGCCTAGTTGTCTGAGCGCGGCTTCCACGGCGCTGCGCGTGCGCGGGTGCACGCCGGGCCGGTCGTTGAGCGCCCGGTCGATGGTCGCGCGGCTTAGCTGCGTGAGTTCCATTAACTGCTTCAGCGTCGGGCGGCTCTTCATCGGGGCTCCGGAGCGAATGAGTGCGATCGCATTTTGCCTCAAAATGAGTCTTTCGATCCGAATATTTGAAATTTATCTCCACGTGGAGAACGTTTTCAGGCGCGGGTTGCTTAGGTGAAAACCCTCTGATGCTCAAGATGAGTCATTTTATCCTTTGACGATGGCTCATTTAGAGCCTGTAATTCGACTCAAGGATGAGCAAAATCAAGGCGCCTCATCGCGTTCAATGTCATCCACGGGAGTTCGACTCATGTCCGCACAGCCAGGCTCGCCACAAGTCATCACGATGGACGATTGGTACCGTTGCCCGCTCGACCGCAAGGTGCTCAAGGAGGTCACGCGGCGCAACGACAGGACTGCCCTGACGTATTTCGGCGGCTTCATGGCGCTCGTGCTCGCCACCGGCGCGCTCGCGTGGCTTTCGTTGGGCACGCTCTGGTGCATTCCGGCGTTCCTGCTGTACGGCACGATCTACGCGTTCGCCGAGGCGATGGAGCACGAGCTGCGCCACCGGACGCCGTTCAGGAGCGAGTGGCTCAACGAGTCCGTGCACTGGGTGATCTGCTTCATGACCTGGCGCGAGCAGATCTACAGCCGCTGGTCGCATGCGCAGCATCACACCTATACGCACCTCACGGCCACGGTGCCCGCCGACGCCGAAATCGCTGTCAAGCGGCCGCCCAATTACCTCAAGCTCGCCACCGACTTCCTGCGCGTCTCCCATGGCATGCATCATCTCGGCAACATCGTGCTGCATAGCCTCGGCATCGTGACGAGGAGCGCGAAGGCCGTCGTGCCGGTGGTCGAATATCGGGCGATGCGCCGCAATTCGCGGGTCATGCTCGCGCTCTACGTGGCCGTTGGCGTGTGGGCCTTCGCAGTGCATAGCTGGCTGCCCGTGGTGTTCCTGCTGCTGCCCCGCGCCTACGGCGCCTGGCTGCATGAACTGCTGGCCATTACGCAGCACACCGGTTTGCGCGAGAACGAACTCGATCACCGCTTCTCCACCCGCACGCTGCGCCTGAACCCCGTGCTGCAGTTTCTCTACTGGAACATGAACTATCACGTCGAGCACCACATGTTCCCCAACGTGCCGTTTCATGCGCTGCCCAAACTGCGCAAAGCGATCGAGGCCGACTTGCCGCCCGCTTATGACGGTCTGTTCGACGCGTGGGCCGAGATCGTGCACGTGTTGCGCATGCAGCGCCACGACCCGGACTACATGATCACGCCGCAGGTGCCCGGCAAGACGGCGGGTGTCACGCGCGAGGCCGCCGCTGCGAATGCCTTTGCCGCCGATACGCAATGACGCCTGGACGCTACCTGTAGACCCTTTTCGAAAGATGACGATGGAGGAGACGACCATGAACATTCTTCAATGGCACGAGGTATGCGCGAGCGACGCACTCGAAGAAGGGGACGTGATGGAGTTCGAGCACGAAGGCGAGCTGTACGCGATCTATCACACGCCCACGGGCTACTACGCGTCCGCAGGGGTCTGCACGCACGAAACGGCGCGCCTCGCGCAAGGTCTCGTGTTCGGCGACATCATCGAATGTCCGATGCATATGGGGCGTTTTCACATTCCCTCGGGCGCGGCCAAGGGGGCGCCGGTTTGCGTGAACCTCGCCACGCACCCGGTCAAGGTGGAAGGCGGCACGATCTATCTCGGGCTCGCCGCGGATTGATTCGGCATACGAATCTTTGAAGCACCACGATAACGATGCAACTTAGGAGGCAGCCGTGAATGTTCCTTTCGTGAAGGTCTTGCCGCTGGCGGCGACGGTGCTGGTACTCGCAATGAGTCCCGTAGCGCACGCGGACCCCGTGGCGCATTTCGACTTCATTTCGCACGCGCCCGATTCGGATGCGTGGTGGAATACCGTCAAGAACGGCATCAAGCAGGCCGATCAGGACTTCAATGTACAGACCGATTACCGTAATCCGCCCAATGGCGATATCGCCGACATGGTGCAGCTCGTGAATCAGGCGGCCGCGCGCAATTACGACGGCGTGGTCACGACCATTGCGGATTTCGATCTGCTCAAGGGCGCCGTGGCGCGCCTGAAAGCGAAGAACATTCCCTTCATCACCGCGAATACGGGCACCGAGCAACAGAGCGCCGAGCTTGGCGCGCTCATGCACGTGGGCCAGCCCGAGTATCTCGCGGGCAAGGAGGCGGGCTTGCGCGCAAAGGCGGACGGCGTGAAGACGTTCCTGTGCGTGAATCATTACGCCACGAATCCGCTTTCGTTCGAACGCTGTCGCGGCTTTGCCGACGCCATCGGCGCGAACATGAAAACCTCGGTGCTCGATGCGGGCACCGATCCCACGGGCATAGAATCGAAGGTGAGTGCGTATCTGCGCAACCACCCGGACACCCAGGCCGTGCTCACGCTCGGTCCGACCTCGGCCGATCCGACGATACGCGCGGTGAAGAGCCTCGGGCTGGCGGGCAAGATCTGGTTTGCGACTTTCGATATCGATTCGGACGTCGCGAAGGGCATCAAGGACGGCACGATCAAGTTCTGCACCGACCAGCAACCGTATTTGCAGGGATATATTCCGGTGGCCCTGCTGGCGATCATGCGTCAGAACCACAACAACGACGTGCTGCAGGCGCGCACCGCGCTCGAGCAGAACCCGAAGTTCCAGCAGCGGTTGAAGGACTATGGGCTCAAGCCCGTGTACGAGGCGCGCAATATCAGCTCCGGGCCGGGCTTCATCACGCCGCAGAACATTCAGCAGGTGTCTGCGCTCGCGGGCCAGTATCGTTGAGCGTGCAAGGAGTCAGCATGAGTGCGGGCGATGCCATGGTGGTGATCGGCGGCGGCCAGTGCGGTGCACGCGCCGTGCAGGTGCTGCGCGAAGGCGGCTGGCAAGGCGCGATCGCGCTGATCGCCGATGAAGCCGCGCAACCGTACGAACGGCCGCCGCTTTCCAAGGCGGTGCTGCTGGGCGAGCGCACGCCGGAACAGGGCGCGATACACCGCGAGGCGTTCTATCGCGAGCACGGTGTCGATCTGCGCAGCGGCTGCGGCGCGAGCGCGATCGATCGCGCTGCGCACACGGTAACGCTCGAGAACGGCGAGACGCTTGCCTACCGTCGCCTGCTGATCGCGACCGGTGCCGAGCCTCGCCGCATGAGCGTGCCCGGCGCGGATCTCGCGGGCGTGCACGTGTTGCGCAATGCCGGCGACGCGCTCGCCATCGCGGGCGAACTCGGGTCAGGGCGCCGCATTGCCGTGGTAGGCGCGGGCTTCATCGGGCTCGAAGTCGCGTCCTCGGCCGCGCAGCGCGGATGCGAAGTCGTCGTGTTCGAAGCCGCGCCGCGCGCGTTGATGCGCGCGGTGCCCGCGGAGGTGGCGCAGTGCCTCGTGGTCCTTCATCGCCAGCGAGGCGTTGATGTGCGCTTCGACGTGCAGGTGCAGCGCGTCGAGGGCGACGGGCGCGTCAATGCTGTCGTGCTCGGCGACGGAACCGTCGTGCCTTGCGATGCCGTCGTGATCGGCATTGGCGTTGTACCGCGTGTGGCGCTCGCGCAGGAAGCGGGTCTCGCGATCGACAACGGCATTGCCGTCGATGCCATGCTGCGGACCAGCGACCCCGATATCTACGCCGCGGGCGACGCGTGTTCGTTCGTGCATCCGCTATACGGGCGGCGCATTCGTCTCGAATGCTGGCGCAACGCCGAGGATCAGGCGCGCGTGGCGGCGCTCAACATGCTCGGCCGCGACGAGGCGCACAGCGCCGTGCCGTGGTTCTGGTCCGATCAATACGACATGACGATCCAGATCGCGGGCTTGCCCGCGTTCGGCTCGACGAAGGCCGTGCGCGCGACGGGCACGGCATCGAAGGTGTTCTTCGCGTTCGACGAAGCAGGCGTGCTGGTGGGCGCGAGCGGCGTGGGACAAACGGGCGAAATCGCCCGCGACGTACGGATTGCGCAGGAACTGATTGCGCGCCGTGCGCGCATCGAACCCGAGCGTCTTGCCGACAGCGCGACCAAACTCAAATCGCTGCTCGCCGCTGCCATGCACTGAACGACCTGACCGATCTGCCCGGCCGGTGGCTCCACCCGCCGGCTTTTTTTCCACTGCGGTTCGAGTGGGGCGATAGGGGCTTCGTGCCCTATCGCTTTCTTTTATTCTTCGTCCGCGCTGTAGACGCTGAGGCCTTCAATCGGGTCCATCGGGGCTTCCCAGGGCCTGGCTTCGATCGCGAGCATGGCGGCCTCGTAGCCCGCGCGTCGGCGCGCGGCGATGCCGGACGGCGTGAAGTCGATGTCCTTCAACTGGTCGTCGCCGTCGAGTCGCGGCGCCGCCAGCTTGATGAGCCGCATGGTGGTCTCGCAGCCCCATGCCGCCAACTCCTTCACATCGAGTGCGTCGCGTTCGGCCTCGGGCACGCGCTTCGCCAGTTCGCGGATCACATGGCGCAAGCGGTGGATCTGCTGTTGACGCGCGATATGGCTTTCCGTGCGGCTCGCGTATTGAATGTCTTTTTGCCGCTCTGCGATCTGCCAGATGCTTTGCGGCTCCGGGCCCGCCGGATTCCACACCTGCACCGAAAAGATGACCGAACTGTGGCGCGGCTTGTCGTCCAGCACCACCTCGACCGGTGTATTGGAATAGATGCCGCCGTCCCAGTACGGCTCGCCGTCGATGCGCACCGCCGGGAACGCGGGCGGCAGCGCGCCCGAACTCATGATGTGTTCGACATTCAGGCGCTGGTCGCGCGAATCGAAATAGCGCATTGCGCCCGTGCGGGCGTTCACCGCGCCCACGGTGAGGCGCGGGTGCCCGGCGTTGAGCAATTCGAAGTCGACCAGGGAAACGAGCGTGTCGTGCAGCGGGGCGATCCTGTAGTAGGACGCGCGATCGACGCCGAGGTGCGCGAGCGGACCGAACCACGATGCAGGGTTGGGCTGAAAGAACCCCGCAATGCCGCCGCCGATGATCATCAGCTTTGCAAACGTTTTGTCCCAGCCGGGCGCGAAGCCAGGCCACGCGGCAGCCACGTCGAGGCGGGTGCGGTCGGTCACGCGGTGCCAGAATTCGTCCAGACGCGCGAAGCGGTGCTCCGGTGCGTTGCCGGCGATCAACGCAGCGTTGATGGCGCCAATGGAGGTGCCGATCACCCAGTCCACCTGGATGCCGGCTTCGTGCAGCGCCTCATAGACGCCGAGTTGATAGGCGCCCAACGCGCCGCCGCCCTGCAACACGAGTACGACTTGCCCTGGCAATGCCAGGCTTGCCGGCTGCTTCGCTGTCATCGATCGCCTCGCTGTTTTGCTCTACCGGCGCGCGCTTTCGTGACCTGCATTCTTCAGACGCGTCGCCGTTTTCTCCGCACCATTGTAGTGGCGTTCGGAAAAGACGAGCGTTGCGTGGCAACGGCCCGGATGGCCGCCGTCGCTCAACCCGCCGAAGCGATCTGCCCTTCGAACGTCACGCAGTTGCGGCCGCCGCGCTTGGCGGTGTACAGCGCGGAATCGGCGAGTCCGTACGCCGTATCGAAATCGGTGCCGGCCGGATTGTCGCTGACGCCGAAGCTGGCGGTGATGGGGCGGCACACCGGCGCGGCGAACGCGTGATTCGCAATGGCTGCGCGCATGCGCTCGGCGAGTTGCAAGGCATCGGCGATGTCGAAGCCCGGCAAGACGACGGTGAACTCTTCGCCGCCCACGCGTCCGATGATGCCGGTCTCGCCGAGAATGCGCCGCAGGCAGTTCACGATGCCCGAGATCACGCTGTCGCCGGCCGGGTGCCCGAAGTCGTCGTTGACCTTCTTGAAGTCGTCGATGTCGAGCAGGATCATCACCGCCCGATTCGCGCGCAGCGCCTTCACCGTGCGTTCGATCACGGCGCTGCGATTGAGCACCCCGGTCAGCGCGTCGTGCGTCGCGCGATATTGCAGTTGCTGCGTGAGCGCCTGCATTTCGCGCTCGGCACGATCGCTGCGTCCGATCAGGCGGCGCGTTTCGCGCATCAGGCGCTCGTAGTGCTGGATCAGCTCGATGAGCGCCTCGCGATGACTGTGCGCGTACGCCTCCGGAGCCTCGGCAATCATCCGGGCCCGCTCCAGCGCCTCGCTTTCGCTGCGGAACAGGTCGAGGTAATGATCCTTCATTGCGTCCCGCAAGCCAGTCGTTTCCACGCGCGTCGTCCTCAAGGCATCCTCACGTTGCAACCGGGCAATCATTGAACTTGATTGCCGTGAAGTCGGTTTGCAGTTCCTCGCCGAATTCGAGGATCGTTTCGTCTTCTTCGTCGCGATACCAGTTCACCTGCACCTGGTTGCCCGCCGCGGCGGCGCGATCGAGGGCGTCGAACACGCTGAACAGCATTTTCGTGCTCGAGCTGTTGAAGTAGGTGAGCGTGACCTCGACCGTGATCGTGGCGTTTTCGCAAGCCTTGAGCCAGAGATTGAGCCGCTCGATGATCGGCGCATAAAACGCGGCAGCATGCTCGGGATACGATTCGCCTCGCAGAGACAGCACGTTTTCGTCGAAGCGGAAGTCGATCTCCGGCGACGTTGCCGTGGCGGCGATAAAAAGGTTTTCCATTTTGTACGCGTGCCCTGGTCAGATGATGGTCTTGAGGCAAAACAGTGTGGTGCCCGTATCGTCTTCGCGTGGATGAAACGCGAATTCGAGCGGCGCACTGGCGTCGCGCGCCATCGTCAGAAAACCCAGTCCCGCGCCTTTGCTGTCGGCAGGCGTGTCGGCGCGCAGCGACATCTTGTAGGCCTGCTTGATTTCTTCGATCGACATGTTGCGCAGCGGCTCCAGCTTCTCGCGCAAATCGTCCACGGCCGCCGTCGCGATGGGATTCACGCATACCATGAGGTGGCGCTCGCCTTCGGCGGAAATGCACATCGCGCCTTCGCGTATTGCGCCGCCCTGGCCTTGATCTTCCGAGAGCGCGTCGCACGAGTAGTGCACGATATTGTGCGAAAGCTCGATGAATGACGAGAAGATCCTTCTGCGCGTGGACGAACTCAGTCCCGCCACTTCCAGTTGCAGCTTGACGACCTCGCTCATCGCCGCGACGATGCTGTGCGAGAAATAGCCTTTGTGATAGAAGAGCAAACTGCGCTTCTGAGCGATTTCGAAGAAGCAGCAGTTTTGATCCAGAATTCCAGACATATTGGTGAACTACCTCAAGCTCGTGCGAAGAAAAGCGTGACGTCGTCGCGACGCGCCTGGGAGCCTTGCCATTCGGCGAAGGTTTCGAGCAAGCGTGTGCAGATGAATGAAGAAGCGTGCTCGCGCTCGGCGAGAATCCGGTCGAGAGTGCGGCGTTTGCCGAAGGCGATCTTGCGCGGGCCGCCGATCTGATCGGTCAGGCCGTCGGTGGAAACGAACAGGAGGCTGCCGTGCGGCACAGCTACAGCGTGCTGGCTCCACGTGTAATCGGCGAGGCTGTCGACATAGCCCACGCCCATGCGGTCGCCGGCAATGCTGTCGAACTCTTGCGCGTCCGCACGCAAGACATGCAGCGCGACCCGTGCACCCGCAAAGTGCAGCACCTGGCTAGCGGCGTCGAACCAGAAAAACGCGGCGTCGAGACCGTCGTTGGACTGCGGGGCGTCGCCAGCGCCATTGATTTGCCCGAGCAAGCCCTTCACATTGCGATTGACGGCTGCCAGCAGAGCGGAGGGGTTGCGCGGGCCGATCTGTTCGAGCGCCTGCGAGAGCGACGCCGAGGCGAGTAAGGTCATGAACGCACCGGGTACGCCGTGCCCCGTGCAATCGGCCACCGCGCCGAACCAGCCGTCGGCGAACGCAGCGAAATGGTAGAAGTCGCCGCCCACCACGTCGCGCGGTTCCCAGACGAGCGCGGCATCGGGCAGCATGGTCGCGAGCGTTTCGCGCGAGGCGCGCAGCATGGCTTGCTGGATCACGCTCGCATACTCGATGCTCTGCATGATCTGCCGATTCTTTTCCGCCTGCATTTCCGCGACGATGGACAGCAGGCGCAAGCCGTTGCCTACGCCGGCGAAGCGGCCGTCGCGCGTCACGATGAAACCGTCGACCAGCGCCTTTTCGCCGACTTCAACCGTTTTGAACGTGAGCGCCTCGATGCTCATGGCCGCATCGACGATCAATGGCTCTTTGTCCATGAATGCGATGCAGCTCTTCTTGTCGTACAGCTCGCGGTGAAACGGCTTGCTCATTTGCGACAGAAAAATATCGCGGTTGATGAGCCCGATGGGGCGATCGTTTTCGATCACCGCGAGACTGGCCATGTCGCGCCTCGAATAGAAAATCTCCATGACGAGAGAGTTCGAATCCGAAGCGTCGATGGCCGGCACTTCCAGAGCCAATTCTCCGGCGCTGCGCGGGCCTACGGGAAGACCCGGACGACGAAACTGCGCGAGCGCGGGGTGCATGACTATCCATTCCGATTAATATGGAGAATCAGCACGCTAATGGCTATTTATGTCATTCTCGTTACATGGGCGAGAGTAAGCGCTCGAGTTCGCTTGTTTAATACACCGTATTGATCGTCGAATGCCACGCTAACGTTTGCGCGTTTTTTTCGCTTCCCTTTGCAAGGTTTTGGTGCGTCACACTTCAATATAGATTCGTCCGCCTTCGACCCTGGCCGGATACGTGGCGAGCTTCTCACATACCGGTGCACAAAGCGGCTTGCCGTCACGTACGTCGAAGCGGCCATTGTGCTTCGGACATTCGATCACATGACCCATGACGAGGCCGTCGCTCAGGTGCACGTGCTCGTGCGTGCAGAGCCCGTCGCTCGCGTAGACCTGGTCTTCCACGCGGTAGATTGCGAAGGTGCGTCCGCCGTGGTCGAAGCGCATGACGTCTTCGTCTTCGATATCGTCGAGTGCGGCAGCGTCGATCCATTGGGTCATTGGGTGTCTCCAGATTGATATTGAAGGTTGCGCGCGCAACGGATCAGGCTTCGGCGTGACCCGGCACCGGGCGCGCCACGTGATAGTAGGGATCGCGTGTTTGCCGCACGAGCGCGGGAATGATTTCCGCGTAGGCGGCAAGGCTGCTGCGATAGGGCGGCGGCATATCCATTTTCACGACTTCGTGCAGGCGCGGCAGCGCGTGAAAAGGAACCATCGGAAACATGTGATGCTCGACGTGATAATTCATGTTCCAGTAGAGAAAGCGGAACACGGGATTCATCATCACCGTGCGGCAGTTGCGCCGGTGGTCGAGCACGTTCTCGGGCATGCCCGCGTGCTGCGTGAGGCCGAAGTAGAGATAAAGCCACGCGCCGTAGAGGCTCGGCAGGCCGATATAGAGCAGCGGCAGGACGCTGCGAAAGCCGATGCACGCGCCGATCACCATCGCGTAGACGAGCAGGCTCAGGCGCGCTTCGCGAATGGCCTTGGGCCATTCGGAGGCGGGCACGAAGCTTCGTTCTTCCGCGCCCAGGCGTCCGCACGCAGCGGAGATCATGCGCGGCAGCTCGCGCGAGGCGTGCTTGAGCGCGAAGATGTTGAGGGCGAGCGAGAGCCAGTCGGTGGGGCGCGGTGCGGCGATCTCGGGATCGCGGCCCACCACGAGCGTGTCGGTGTGATGGCGCGCGTGGCTCCAGCGCCAGATCGTTGCGCAGCGGAACACCTGGAACGACGCGATCTGATAGAGCACGTCGTTCAGCCAGCGCGTCTTGAATGCGGTGCCGTGCCCCGCTTCGTGCCAGCGCGAATCGGCGGGGCTGCAATAGAGCGTGCCGTAGAGCAGGAACGTGGGCACGGCCCACCACGAGTGCGCATGCCAGAGGAACCCGGCGAGCACGCCGCTCGCGACGATGGCCGCATACCAGATCACGGTGTCGCGGATGGCGCGCGCGTCGCTGCGCTGCATCAGCTGCTTCATCACGGGGCGCGGCACGGCGCACCGGTACCAGTCCGCGTTGACGAGGCCCGCTGCGCGCGCGCGTTCGCCTGCACCGCCGATGAGCCGGTAGTCCGCGTGATGCGGCGCGTAGGCGTGAGTCTCCTGGTCGGCCACGAGTGTCTCCTTGAAGTGTTGGCGGCGCGCGGCGTGCGATGCGCCGCGCGTTTCAACACAAAATAGGTGACGCAAGGCCGGGGCTCAACCGGAAGTTTGACGAAATTTCGTCAGCGAGCTTTCGGCGTCGTCAGGCTGCCACGCGCTCGCCGTGTATTTGCGCGGCGCGGGCCGTATCCGCACCGTCGGCCACGACCACCGGCACGCGCGGCGCGAGTGCGCACATCAGCTCGTAGCCAATCGTGCCCGACGCTTCGGCCACTTCGTCCACGCGCACCTGGTCGCCCCACAGCTCGACGCTCGAACCGATGCCCGCCTGCGGGCACGGCGTGAGATCGACCGTGAGCATGTCCATCGAGACGCGCCCGACCACGCGCGTGCGCACGCCGTCCACGGCAATCGGCGTGCCGGTGGGCGCGTGGCGCGGATAACCGTCCGCATAGCCGCACGCCACCACGCCGATGCGCATGGGCCGGTCGACCTCGAAGGTGCGGCCGTAGCCGATGGTTTCCTGCGGCGCGAGCGTCTGCACGCCGATGATGCGGCTCGTGAGCGTCATGGCCGAACGCAGCCCGAAGCCTTCCAGATGCCGCGCCACGCCCGTGGGCGACGCGCCATAGAGGATCGTGCCGGGGCGCACCCAGTCGCGATGCGCGCGCGGGTGCCAGAGCACGCCCGCCGAATTCGACACCGACTGCTCGCCGGGAATACCCTGCACCGCCGCGTCGAAGGTGTCGAGCTGCCAGTCGATGTGGCCGTCGTCGGCGTTCGCGAAGTGTGTCATGAGGCCGATCGCGCCGATCGACGCAATGCCGCGTGCGCGTTCCCACGCGGCGCGATACGCATGGGGACGGAAACCCAGGCGGTTCATGCCCGAGTTCATCTTCAGCTGGATATCGATGGGCTGCTGCGGCTTCGCTGCCGCGAGCAGATCGAGCTGCTCGTCGCAATGCACGGCCACGGTGAGCCGGTGCGCTGCGGCCAGCTCGATGTCGGCGGGTTCGAACACGCCTTCGAGCAGCAGCAGCGGTTTGGTCCAGCCCAGTTCGCGCACGCGCACGGCTTCATCGAGGTCGAGCAGGGCGATGCCGTCGGCGCCCGCGAGCGCCGGATAGATGCGCTCGATGCCGTGACCGTACGCGTTGGCCTTGATCACGGCGAAGGCGCGCGAGCCGGCCGCGATCTGCTTTACGAGCTGCAGGTTGTGACGGATGGCGTCGGGTTGAATGCGGGCGACGATGGGGCGCGGCATAGGCGTTCCTGTGGGTTGGATGGCGACGGTCTAGTGGTTTGTACAATCGTATTGATTTTCGTCCAGTTATTTTTAATGTATTTTTCGGCGAATTTGGTCGAAACGACTGTCGCTGCGTCCCGCAGGGCAACGGGTCAGCCCGCCATCAGATGCGCCTCCACGAGCGGCGCCAGCGCCTGGGCGTGGACGCTCGCGAGATCGTGCTCGCCGCCGCGCACCACGTGCAGCGTGGATTTCGCGAGCAGCGCGTTGAGCCGCTCGCCGACCGCGACGGGACTCAAGGGATCGTTGTCGCCCCAAAGCAGCAGGGCCGGCTGGGTGATGCGTGATATCTGGTTCGAAAGGTCCGCATGGAACGAGACGAACCACTCGGGGAACGCGCTCGTGTCGCCCGCGCGCCAGTTCTGCGCGCCGAGCGCCGCGGTGTCGATGCCGCCCGACGTGACCGAGAGCACCAGATGCGTGACGAACTGCGGCTTCTCGAGCGCCGCGCACACGGCGATGACGCCGCCCATCGACTGGGCGATCAACGCCGTGGGCCGATCCAGCATGGCCAGCACGCGCTGGACGATGGCGTCGATGCTGGCGACCGCCGGGTCCGGCGGTTCGCCGCCAAAACCCGGATAGCCGACGAAGCGGCGCGCTGCCGGCGTGACGAGCCGATCGGACAGCGGTTGCCAGAAGGCCTTGTTGCCGGAGGCGCCGGGCAGGAAAAGCAATTGTTCGGGAGTGCTCACGTGTGTTTCTCCGGGGGGCGTGCAAGGCATGACGGGTTCATGGCGCCTCGTCCGCCGGCTGTTGCTCACGGGCGCGCGATTCGAGCAGCTGGATCAGCAGGCGCGCAGGCTCGCTCAGCGTACCGGGCGCGCGATGCACGAGGCCGACGTCGCGGTGGAACGTGTGCTGCCCGAGATCGATTGCGCGCACTTTGGCGGGCCAGCGCCGCCACGCCGACGTTTGCGGCACGAGCGCGACGCCCACGCCGTTCGCGACGAGCCCGACGATGGCCTCCAGTTCGTCGAGCTCGCTCAGGTCCTGCACGGTGTAGTGCATGCGGCGCAGGAAGCGGTCGACCTGGCGCCCGCCGAACGATGCCCGATCGTAGCGGATGAAGGGTTGCGTCGCCAGCAGCTCGGCCCAGTCGTGGCCTTTCACGTGACGCGGCACGATGAGCCGGAACGGCTCGCGCGCGAGCGTGGTCCAGCGCAAGTCGCTTTGCAGTGCGAAGGGTGGCCGGATGATGGCCGCCATGTCGATTTCGCCCGCATCCACGAGATTGTGAAGCTCCATCGAAACGCCGGGGATCACCCGCGTGCGGCAGCCGGCACAACGGCGGTGGAATTCGGCGAGCGCCTCGGGCACCAGCGCGCGCTGCACGGAAGCGATTGCGCCGAGCGTGACGCGCCCGGTCGCCGCGGGACCGGCCGCGCTCGAACTGAGGTTTTCATAGAGCCGGATGACTTCGTGCGCCTGGGCGAGGATCTGCTGGCCCATCGCGTTCAGGCGCGCGGCGCGCCCCTCGCGGTCGAACAGCGCGAAACCCAGCGCCGCCTCGAGTCGCTGCATTTGCGCGCTCACGGCGGCCTGGGTCAGGCCGATCTTCTGTCCCGCCGCGGCGAACGTGCCTTCTCTCGCCACGGCCACGAGGGTTCTGAGTTCGCGTATCATTCATCAAGAATATTTGTATATCAGAAAATTATATATTGATTTTGTTTTTGATTCGGCCTGTCTACCATGGCGGGATCGCTTTCGAAGACAGTGGAGACACGCATGTCGCTTTCCCCCTTTCACCTCGCCATTCCCGTTTATGACCTCGCAGCCGCGCGCGACTTCTACGGCCGCGTGTTCGGCCTCGCGGAAGGGCGCTCCAGCGCGCAGTGGGTCGACTTCGACTTCTTCGGCCATCAGCTCGTGATTCACGAGCACCCGAAAACGGCCTCGCAGGACCACGCGCACACCAACCCCGTGGACGGCCACGACGTGCCGGTGCCGCACTTCGGCGTCGTGCTGGGCTGGGGCGACTGGGAGGCGCTGGCCGAGCGCCTCAAGACCTTCGGCGTGAAGTTCGTGATCGAACCCTACGTACGCTTCAAGGGGCAGGTGGGCGAGCAAGCCACGATGTTCTTGCTCGACCCGTGCGGCAATGCGCTTGAATTCAAGGCGTTCAAGGACATCGGCCAGCTGTTCGCCAAATAAGCGCGACTCGCCGCAAGGTGGTCAAGGCGCGGGCGCAGGCATGAACCTGAACGACGGCGTCGCCACGAAATTGCCCGACACCTCGCCCGAATACACCTGGCCCGAATCGATCGTGAGCTTCATCACGGGCGCGCCGGGCTTGAGGTCGAGCTTGCTCAGCGAGATCCAGAAGGTGTCGGGGCGCGTGGCGGAATCGAAGTAATAGACGCGGTTCGTCTGGTCCGCGACCGTGCGCCAGATCGTCGACGAGAGATTCGGCAGGTTGGGCGTGGTGATGCCGAGCGGCACGCTCACCGAGCGCATGAGGCTCATCACGCTCGCCACGGCCTGATAGTTGGGGTTCTGCTGCGGCACGCCCGCCATATAGGCCGGATCGGGCTTCTTCGGAATGGCATCGAGCAGAAACGAGGTGCGCACGAATCGATCCGCCGCGCGATTCGTGCCGGGCAGAAAGGCGAGCCCGCCCACGCCTTTCCAGTACGTGTCGAGCGCGAGCTGTTCGGGGTAGATCGGCGAATTCGTCATCACCTTGTACGCCTTGTCGTGCATGATCACGAGCTTGCCGTCGATATATTCGAGGATCGCCGAGTCGCCTTGCGAATCGGAAAGCGCGAGGTGAATCGTGATCGGCTTGCCGTCGGGCAGCGGCGGTGCAATGATCTGGAACGGCTCGTGTCCAAGCGCATTCACGGCCTCGCCGACGGTGGCGAAATTGTCGAGCACGTATTGCGCCCACAGGCTGATGGCGAGCGGCGGCCGCCCCGAGTTGGGCTTGCCATAATCGGTTTCGGCCAGATAGAGCGCGTTGGCCGAGAGGCCGCGCTCGTTCATGCCGTCCACACTGCCGATGTCGTAGCCCGAGACCACCACGCTGCCGTATTTCGAGCGCCAGTGCGGCGAGCGCGGGCCCGCGTTGCCGTCGCGTTCGATCCCGGCCGGAAAGACCCAGAGGTTCGAGCGCATGTCCTCGGACCAGTCCATCGAACGTCCCGTGATGACGAGGCCGCTGTCGCCCACGTAGAGCGCGCGCGTGCAGGCTTGTGCGGAATCGATGACGAGCGGCGCAGCCAGCAAGGCGAGCGAAGCGGCAAGCACGCGGGCTTTCAGGCGCAGACGCGAACCAACCTGACGGGACATGATGGCGTTCCAGTTGCAGGACGCGCCGATCATGTCATGGAACGCGCTTTGAGCCGTTCCAACTTGGCCGAAGCACAGGCATGCCCTCGCGCGCGCTATGCGGCGCGGATAGCCTGGTGCGGTTGTCGCTGGCCGGTTGGCCGTTTATCGGCGGCTCAGTGGTGCAGATACAGCACGGCGCGCGAATGCGAGTGCGTGCCCATGCCCGACTGCGATGTGGCGCCCGGCACGCCGCCCACGCCCCAGAGCGTGGCATCGTCGGCGCCGCTGCGCGTCGCGACGCGGGCTTCGGCGGCGTGCACGTCGGCGGGAAGCTGCGCATGCGCCGCGGGGCCGCTGTTCAAATCGAGCTGGGTGTAGGCGTGGCCGCTTTGCGCGAAGGCAGCGGCCGGCAAGAGCAGCGCCGCAACGAGCGCGGTTGAATAGATTCCGGTTTTCATGATCCGACCTCCATCGTGTTCGCCGCGATGCCACCGGCGAAGGGCCTGGCGGCTCGCAAATCGAGCATAGGAGCGGATTCTTAACGGTGGATTAATGCCAATGCGCAGACGCGTTTTAAGCGATTTTTAAGTCTTGCTCGACATAGTAGAAAACGCCTCCCGGCGCAAACCGCGCGTGGAGACTCGAACAATGGAGGATGAGATGCGTTTTCGCACTGCTATGGCGGCGGCCGCACTGGTGTGCGCACCGGCCCTCGCATTGGCGGCCCAGCCGCTTTTCGTCAACGTCGACGGCCACCTCGTTCCGGCTCAGGGCGACACCCATGTGGTCCAGACCTCGGCAGGCCCGCTCAAGATCAGTACGTGGAGCTGGCATAGCCCGAACGGCGCCAGCAGCATTCAGGTTCAGAGCAGCAGCGGCGGACCGCCGCCCGCGTGGGCGCTGCAGCAGATGCGCGCAATGACCACGCAGATGTGGGCCATGCAGGCCCAGATGCAGCAGCTCCAGCAGGCGGCATTCAACGGTGCGTTCGCGATGCCCACACCGATGCCGGTGCTGTTCGCGGTGCCCGCGTGGGCGATGCCGGGGCCGGTGATCGTCGTCTATCCGGGGCATGCGCTGGCGCCTGCATCGGGACAACCGCCCGCGATCGCACCGCCGCATGCGCCGGCAGTGAAAGCGTAAGCGCGCAACGCAGTGAGGGCCGGGCCGCCAGTTGATGCTGGCGGCCGTCGACGATAATCAGGAAAACTGATGATTGTACGCGCGCAGGCGTGCAGGCGTGCAGCGTGTGAGTGCTAGGGCTGCTGCCAGTGGAAACGATCGCCGCGCAGGGGCGCGCCTTCGTCGTCGAGCTTCTTATCGTCGCCCGGGAGCGCTTCGAAATACGTCTTGTCGTCTTTCTGAGTCCCCGTATGCAACGCGGCGCGCGAAATGCCCGGCGGGATGGACGAGGGGGAGGCGGGAGGCCAATGGAGCGTGGCAGGTGCCGCGCTCTGGGGAGAGGGCAGATCCGTGTTTTCGTTCGCCGCGGCGAGGCCCATGGCCCATGCGGCCGGGACCGAAGCCAGAACGATCAGCACGGGGAACGTAGCGTGTCTCATACTCGGTCACCACGTGAATGCACTGACTGGGCCTGTATTTTATGTCGCGGCTTAGCGAATTTCCAGGCGCTGGCATCACGCAAAGCAGCAAACCGGGCACGGGTGCGCCACCTTTCGTCCAGCTGTCCAATTCAGACGATTTCCGGAAATCATTGCGTGAAATAGACACTATCTGGCCGCTTTGAGTCCGTTTTGAGCAGTATTTCGAGGGAATTCATCAAAACTGACGAATGAGCCGCGGGTTCTAGGAAAAGTCGTAAGGGTTTGTTAATATCGCCCGCCAGTGAAAATGAGAATGCTTCTCATTGAAGTATCCTGGCAAGCACTGGCGAGACGACCCTTCCAAAACGACATGAACAACCGAGAACACGCGCGGCAAGCGCGACGCACGCTGCCGCGGCCGTTGCATATTGCGGCCTGGCTTACTTTCGCGGCGGCTCAAGCCGCTGTAGCCCAAACGTCGACGCAGGACAGCGCCGCGACGAGCGCAACCCAGAAGGCGCCGCCTCAGGCTGCCGCCACCGGTACGACCGGCACGGACCAGGCGCTGCCCGCCGTGAAGGTGAGTGCGAGCCAGGTCGCCGATTCGCCGCTGAACCTGAGCAAGCCGGTGAACAGCGGCGCGCTCGGCACGCGCTCGCAGCTCGACACGCCGTTCTCGACCACCGTCGTGACGGGCGAGAATCTGGCCGAGCGCCAGGTCTACAAGCTCGGCGATGTGTTTGCCGGCGACGCCTCGGTCACCAACAACAGCAACGCCTATAACGCGTGGGCCACCTACATCACGATTCGCGGCCTGCCCGTGGACTGGCAGAACGGCTTTCGCATCGACGGCAATCCGTTCATTTCGTACGGCATTACCATGCCCTACGAGCAACTCGAGCGCGTGGAACTGCTCAAGGGCCTGGGCGGCTTCATGTACGGCTTCGCGCAGCCGGGCGGCCTCGTCAACTACGTGACGAAGCGGCCGGAGAAGGACCCCGTCACGAGCCTCGACGTGGGCTATCGCATGGACGGCGTGCTGAGCACGCACGTCGACCTGAGCCGCCGCTTCGGCCCGGACGACATGTTCGGCGCGCGCCTGAACTACACGAAGGAAGCGGGCAAGACCTATAACGCCGGCGATATCAACCGCAACTCGGTTTCGCTCGCGCTCGACGGCCAGCTCACGCGCGACCTGCAGGTGTGGTTCAACGCGCTCTACCAGACCATCCGTTCCAGCGGCCAGACGCCCGCGATCTACACGGGCAGCTACTCGGCGTCGAGCCTGCCCGCGGTGATCAGCGGCGGCAGCAACCTGCTGGGCGGCACCGACCAGCACATCAACACCAACTTGCAGCTCTATACGGCGGGTGTGCGTTACCAGCTCACGCCCGACTGGTCGTTCACGACCTCGGGTAGCTACAGCAAGTCGGCGCGCGACCGCAACGAGAGCACGCTCACGCTGCTCAACCAGCAAGGCGACTACACCGACGCGCGCTGGAACGGCGACGAAGGCCACCAGGACATCTACTGGCAGGGCATGTTCGAGGGCAAGGTGAAGACCGGGCCGTTCACGCATCAACTCGTGATTGGCGGCGCGTACCAGCACCAGACCAACAACTACGCGTCGAACTCCATTTACACGGTGCTCGGCAACGGCAATCTGTATCAGCCCAACCCGTGGCGCTTCTATTCGGGCGGCGGGCTCGAAACCTACCGCGCAAGCGATATCACGCAGGCCTCGGCGTTCGTGAGCGACACGATGCAGATCACGAGCCGCTGGTCGGTGCTCGCGGGCCTGCGTTACACGAACTATAGTCAGAACAACTACGCAACCACGGGCGAAAAGACCTCCCAGTACAGCCAGAACGGCGTGCTCACGCCGACCTTCGCGCTCATGTACAAGCTCGAGCCGAACACGACGCTGTACGCGAGCTACGTCGAGGCGCTGGAGCAGGGCGCGATCGTGGACAGCATCTACGCGAACGGCGGGGCGATGCTGCGTCCGCTGCGCTCGCGCCAGTACGAGATCGGCATCAAGAGCGAACACGAGCGCTGGAGCGCGACGGCAGCGCTGTTCCGCATCGAGCGCGGCGCGGCCTATGCGAATGCCGACAACGTCTACGTGCAGGACGGCAATTCGATCTACGAAGGCGTCGAGGCGGCCGGCAGCGTACGGCTGGGCCGAAGCTGGCAGGTGGCCGGCAGCGTCACGCTGCTCGATACGTGGTATGCGAAGGGCCAGTCGTACAACGGCAATCGCGTAGCCGGCGCGCCGACCTTCGTCGCCGCGGGCCGCGTGACTTACGACGTGCCTTACGTGCAGGGCCTGCAGCTGGCCGCGGATGCGAAGTTCACGGGCAGCACCCAGGTGCGTCCGGCAAACAATCTGGAAACGGGCGGCTATATGCTCGTGAACGTGGGCGCGAACTACTTCACGCGCATTGGCGGCCACGACGTGACGCTGCGCGCGGCCATCGACAACATCACGAATCGCCGTTACTGGATGTTCCAGTACTCCGATTACATCGCGCCGGGCGACCCGCGCACGGTCAGCCTCAACGCGAAGATCGACTTCTAAACGTTCGATCCGCTTCAACGAGCGGGCGCATGGCGGGATTCCGGCATGCGCCCGCGCGCCGTTTACGAAATCGGCTGCGAATCCGGCGTGGGGTTGCCGAGATTGTCGGTGGGCACGTATTGCTGATCGAACGCCGCCACATACAAGGCCCATTCGGGGTCGCCCAGATCCACGAGCAGCGCGCCGTCCTGCCAGATGTCGTTGTGGTCGTTCGCGTCGTTGCCGGCCTTATGGATGAACTCGCCCTTCGAGCCCTGGTTCATGTGGACGTCGTGGATGCCGTCGCCTTCGCTGTAGAAACGGCCGAACACGTAGACGTCGAGCGACGATTGTTGCGCGCGCAACAGCAGGCGCTGCAGCGAGGCGACGGGTTCCACCTGGTCGGAGCCGTCCATCACGTCGCTGTTGCGCCATGCGCCCGTATTGGCGAGGAAGTCGCTGCGCTCGAAGTCGATGGCCGGCAGCGCGTCGGTGCCCGTGAGATCGGTCGAGCCTTCGGCCGCGCCCTCGAGCGTGGAGAGCACGTTGTGGTTGAAGTCGAACACGAGCTTGTACTTGAGCAGGTCGTCCGCGTCCGTGGTGCCCACGTTCACAGCGATGTCCCAGCGCGCGCCGTTGACCGTCACGCCGAAGTGCAGGTGATACTGGACTTCGTGTGGCCGCCGCGTGGCCTTCAACTGCGGCGCGGAAACAATTTTCGCCTTGACGTAGCCGTAAGGAAGGGCCATCGCGCGCTCCTCTAAGTTCGGGTGGACTCGCCATTGTGCCGCGCGAACGTGAACTTGCGCTTACAGCGTGCGCGCGATGCCGAGTCGTCGCTTTACGGTTGCTCGACTGTGGCTGTCGACGCGCTTTCATGGCGGCGCCGGCAGCCTCATGCGCGGCGCTTAACCCAGCGCCACGACCGCGATTTCCACGAGCAGTTGCGGCGACGCCAGCTGCGCCTGCACGGTCGCGCGCGTGGGCGCGCAACCTTCGGGCACCCACGCGTCCCACACTTCGTTCATGCCCGCAAAGTCGCGCGCGATATCAGCGAGCCAGACCTGCGCGGAGACGAGCCGGGTCTTGTCGATGCCGGCCTTGGCGAGAAAGCCGTCGATTTTCGCGATCACGGCGGCGGTCTGGATCTTCACGTCGGGCGACGGATCGGCCGACGTCTGGCCGCCCACGAACACGAGTCCCGCGGCCTTCACGACGCGGCTCATGCGCTGACTGGTTTCGATACGAACGATATCGTTCATGTGTCTGCAAGCTCCTTCGCCGCAAGGGCGAGACAGGGTGAGGGAATCGATGGCGTCAATGCGCGGCAACGCCGGCCAGCGGCGCCTGCACTGCGGCGCGCTCGAAGCGGTCGATCGCGAACGCATCGAGCGAAAGCGAAGGCGCGCCGTCGAGCACGAGTTCGGAAACGAGGCGCCCGCACGCGGGCCCGAGTTGAAAGCCGCTGCCGCAATAGCCGAACGAGTAGTAGAGATTCGCGGCGCGCCGGCTTGCCGAGATGATCGGCAGCGAGTCGGCCGTGAACGCTTCCACACCGGCCCATGCGCGATTCACGCCCAGATGGCGCAGATGCGGAAACAGATCGACGACGGTCTGCGCGCTTTTCACGAGCCGCATGAAATCGACTTCGCCGTGGCGCCCCGGCAGATCCGCGATGCCGATCAGCTTGCCGCCGATCACCACCGTGCCGTTGTCGAACTGCTTGAACGAGAGCGGCCGGCCCGTTGCGCCGAGCGTCGCGCGGCAGAAGGGCGCCACGCGGTGCGTGACCATCAGCATGAGCCCTTCGGGGTGCACGGGCACCGGCTCGCCCGCCTGGCGCGCCAGCTCGCCCGCCCACGCGCCCGCCGTGACGAGCAGCTTGCGCGCGGCAAAGGTGCCGCGCGGGGTTTGCGCGATCCAGCGCTCGCCGCGCGGCTCGATGCGCGTGACCGCCGTGCCTTCGTGAAAGCGCGCGCCGTGCTTTTGCGCGGCGAGGCGAAACGCCGTGGTGGTGCGAAAGGGCAGCGCATAACCGTCGCGCTCGACCCAGATGCCGCCCGTCACGTGCTTCGCCAGTGCCGGTTCGAGTTCGAGCACCGTCTCGCGGTCGATCAGCTTTTCGTGCGTGAAGCCGTGCGATTCGAGCAGCGCGACGCGCTCGCGGCACTCATCCAGTTCGGCCTCGGTCTCGGCAATCTTCAGTTGTCCGGAGGGCACGAAACCGCCGTCGTCGCCGATGGTGTCGGGCAGCGCGTGCCAGATTTCGCGCGACATGAGGGCAAGCGGAATCTCGGGGAGCGGGCGGCCGAGCGTGCGCACGCCGCCCGCGTTCACGCCCGACGAATGTCGGCCCACGTAGTCGGCTTCGAGAACGATCACGCTCGCGCCGCGCCGCGCCATGTGAAAAGCGCTGCTGGAACCGTGCAGGCCGCCGCCGATTACGAGTACGTCCGCTTCCTGCACGGCGCTCGCAGGGAGAGTTCGGGCGTCATTCACCGGCGAGTTCTCCGAGCGTGAGCGGCTTGATGGGCGGGCGGATGCGGTAGTAGCCCACCTCGGCTGGCGGCACCTTGCGCGCCTCGGCGATCACTTCGGTCACGGTGAGGCCGCACAGGCGGCCCTGGCACGGACCCATGCCGCAGCGGCCGAACGACTTCGCCTGATTCGGGCCGAGGCAGCCCAGGCCGACGAAGCCGCGCAACTCGCCCGCCGTGACTTCTTCGCAGCGGCAGACAATGGTGCTGTCGGCGGGGATGCGGTTCGCATCGCGCGGGCGGTAGAGGCTGTCGAGGAATGGACGGATGCGCATCACGCGCTCGAGTTCCGCGCGATGCGGACCCGCCTCGCGATCGCGCGTGGCTGCATCGATCGAGCCTAGCTGTGCGGCGGCGGCGAGCGCGGCGAGCACGCCCTGTTGCGCCGCGGCCTGGGCGCCGCCGATGCCCGCGCCGTCGCCGGCCACGAAGATGCCGGGCACGTCCAGTTCGCCCCATGCATCCGTTTGCGGTGTGAAGCAAAGCTGTCCGTTGTCCCAGCGATGCGTGGCGCGCAGCGCCTGGGTGAACTGCGTGTTGGGCACCACGCCCTGGTGCAGCAGGATCACATCGGCTTCGATACGGTGTGCGCGGCCTTGCGACGTGAACGTGAGCGCGGCTGCGCGCTGCACGCCGTCACTGCCCTGGCGGCCTTCCACGGCGAGATCGTCGGCGGCTTCGAAAATGGGGACCCTGGCCTCGCGCAGCGTGCGGATCAGATGCAGGCCTTTGCTCAGGAACGGCCACGAGCGGAGCGCGGCAAGCAGGTGGCGTTTCGCGCGCCAGCGGTCTTCATGGCGCGTGGTGTCGACGAGTGCGCGAATCGGCACGCCTGCCCGTACGTATTGCCAGCCGAGCAGGTAGAGCAGCGGCCCGCAGCCCGCGAGCACGGGTGGCGAGGCGGGCACTTCGCCCGCACTTTTCAGCAGGATTTGCGCGGCGCCCGCCGTGAGCACGCCGGGCAGGGTCCAGCCCGGGATGGGAAACGGCCGCTCCATCGCGCCGCTCGCGAGAATCACGCGCTTAGCCTGGAAGCTGCCCACCTTGCCGTCCTTGAGGTAGTGAACGGCATGTTCGCGCGTGACCTGCCATACGCTGGCATGGGCGACATGGCGCGCGCCGGAATGCGCGAACGCCTGGGCGATGGCGTCGCCCGCCGCGTAGTCGGGGCCGAGTATCGCCTTGCGGCGCGCGTCGGCGCGGCCTATCGCGCGATAGATCTGTCCGCCCACGGCGTCCTGCTCATCGATCAGGACCACTGAGAGTCCGGCACGCGCCGAACGGGTGGCCGCGCTCATCCCGGCGGGACCCGCGCCGACCACGACGACATCGACGGCTTGCGCATTGAAATCGGCTTTGGCATCGCCTTGATAATCACCGGGCATGAGCGTTCTCCTTGAGCGTGTCGGCATGCGTGCCGGATTCGGGCGGCAGGTCGCGCGCGCCTTCCTGTGAGCGGACCTGCATGCCCGCACGCACGGGCACCATGCAGCTCTGGCGGCTCGGTACGCCGTCGATCTCCACGAGGCATTCGAAACACGCGCCCATCATGCAGAACGGCGCGCGCGGCGCACCCGAAACGGGCGTCGCGCGAAAGCGCGATACGCCCGCGGCGAGCAGCGCGGCGGCGACGGAGCGGTCGGCGGGCACGGACAGCGGCTGGCCGTTGAATGAGATATCGACGCGCGCTTCGGCGTCGGAGAGCGTCTTGAACAGCGGCGCGGGCGCCTGGGTAGATTGAGCTGTCATGGCGGGATTAGTGAGCGAGGATCGGTTCGGCAGCCGCATCGGTTGCGAAGCGGCGCGCGGAGAAAGCGGGCAGTTCGGCGGGCATCGGGCCGCCCGCGATCCACGGCGCGATGCGCAGCGCGTGGGCCGCGGCGAGCGTCACGCCGCTATGGCAGGTGACGACGAAGGCACCCGGATGCGCCTCGGACTGGTCGTAGATCGGAAAACCGTCGGGGCTGTACACGCGCAGCGCGGCCCACATGCGCACGAGCCGCACATGGGCGAGCATCGGGAACGCGCGCACGCCGCGCGCCGCGATCTGGCGCAGGATAGGCGTGGTGGTGAAGTCGTCGAAGCCGGCTTCTTCCATCGAGTCGCCGAACTGCACCGTGCCTTCGTCGGTCTGCCGCACGTTGATGGTCGGGTAGCCCAGAAACGGCGCGACGCGCTCGCTCACGAGCACCTGGCCGCGATTGGGCGCGACGGGCGCGTTCAGGCCCACGTGTGGGGCGAGCACGCGATTGCCGAGGCCGGCCGCGAGCACGACGCGCGCAGCGTGATACACGCCGCGCCGGCCTTGCACGCTGAACCCGTCCGGCCCCGCGACGATACGCTCGGCGCGTTCGCCCGAGACGAGCCGTACGCCGCGCCGCTGCATCGCGACATGCAGCGCGCGCAGCAGTTTGAGCGGGTTGACGTGGCCGTCCATCGGCGTATAGCTCGCGCCGACGACCGCGGGTCCGATGCCGGGAAGCCGTTCGCGCAACTCTGCATGATTTAGCAGTTCGAACGGATAATCGCCGATCTCGGCCTGCAGGGTGGAGAGCCGTTTATAACGCTCGGCGAGTTCTTCATCAGAGAAGCAGATATGAAAGCCGCCGGGCTGGCGCAGCGCGACGTCCACGCGCGCCTCGTCGGCGAGGCTTTGCGCGAGTAGCGGCCAGCGCTGCGCCGAACTACGGGACCAGCGCGCGTACGGCGAAAGGCCGTAACCCTTGCCCTGAATCCAGACGAGGCCGAAGTTGCCGCGCGAGGCGCGAAAGCCGCCGTCGTCCTCGTCGAGCACGCTCACGCGCGCGCCTTCGCGGGCGAGCCCGTAGGCCACGGCGGAGCCGACGAGGCCGCCGCCGATCACGAGCACGTCGGGGCTCGCGGTGGAGTTTTGTGTCATCGGGCTTCTCCGATCAGGATGCGGTCCAGCCCGACCATGCGGTCGAGCAGCAGCATCAGCAGGATCGTGCCGACGATCAGCACCGCCGACACCGAGGTGACGAGCGGATCGATCGTCTGCGCGATCTGGTTGTACATGGCGACGGGCAGCGTGGTGGTGCCGGGCGTCGCGACGAAAATGGTCATGGTGAGCTCGTCGAAGCTCTGGATGAACGAGAGCACCCAGCCGCCTGCCACGCCCGTGCGGATCATCGGCAGCACCACGCGGCGGAATGCCGTGAAGCGGCTCGCGCCACACGAAAGCGCCGCGCGCTCGGCGTCGCGATCGAGCCCGACCGCCGAAGAAAGCGCGAGACGCAGCGCGTACGGCAGCACGATCACCACGTGCGCGGCGACAAGCGCCCAGAACGAGCCGTTCAGGTTGAGCAGCGAGAGAAAGCGCAGGAACGCGATGCCGAGCACCACGGCGGGAATCATCATCGGGGAGAGGAAGAAGCTGACCAGCGCGCTGCGGCCCGAAAAGCGGTAGCGCGCGATGGCGAGCGCCGCGGGCACCGCGAGCGCCACGCCGATGGTGGCCGCGGCGAACGCGAGGCGCACGGAGAGCCAGAACGCCGAGACGATATCGCCGTTCTGCCAGATCGCGCGGAACCAGCGCAGCGAGGCGCCGTCGAACGGCATCGAGATATAGCCCTTGTCCGTGAAGGCGACGAGCAGCACCACGACGATCGGCGCGAGCATGAAGGTCAGAAAGAGCGCGTTGAACGCGAGCCCGAGGAATCCGTTGCGTTTCATGGCGGGGCCCCCTCAGTCGAAGATGTGCTTGAAACGGCGTTCGGCGAGGCGGCTGCAGCCGATCACGATCGCCACGTTGGCGATCAGCAGCAGCACGGCAATGCTCGCGCCCAGCGGCCAGTTCAGGGTGCCGAGGAACTCGTCGTAGGCGGCCGTGGCGACGACCTTCAGGCGTCGTCCGCCGATCAGCGCGGGCGTGGCGAACGCGGAGGCCGAAAGCGCGAACACGATGATCGAGCCCGAGAGCACACCCGGCATGATCTGCGGCAGGATCACGCGGCGGAACACGCGCAGCGGCGAAGCGCCGAGCGAGCGCCCGGCCCATTCCACCTGCGGGTCGAGCTTTTGCAGCGTCGCCCAGACCGACATCACCATGAACGGCACGAGTACGTGCGTGAGGGCGATGATGGTGCCCGTCATGGTGAAGACGAGACGAATGGGCTCGTCGGTGATGTGCAGTGCCTGCAGCGCGTTGTTGAGCACGCCGTTATTGCCCAGCAGGATTTGCCAGCCGAGCGTTCGCACCACCACCGAGATCAGCAGCGGACCGAGCACGATCAGCAGGCAAACCGATTGCCAGGGCCTGCGCATGCGCGCGAGCACCAGCGTTTCGGGCACGCCGAGCACGATGGAGAGCAGCGTGACGGCGAATGCGAGTCCCGCCGTGCGCAGGAAAATTTCGCCGTAGTAAGGATCGCTCAGGACCTGCAGGTAGTTGGTGGCGGTCCAGCCGCGTTGCACGCCCGCGAGGTCGCTGAACACATGGAACGACAGCACGAAGGTGAGGATGAGCGGCACCAGCAGCAGCGCGAGGAACAGCAAAAGCGCGGGCGCGGAGAGCAGCCACGGCGCGGCGCCCGCACGCGAGTCGTCAAGCGTTGCCATGAGTGCCCTCCCGCGTGAGCACGCGCAGATCGTCGTCGGTCCAGGCGAGTCCCACTTCGTGGCCTTCCTCGGGCGGCGGTGCGCCGTGGTTGGGCTGGGCGACATGCAGCTTGCCGAGCGAGGTGTCCACGGCGAGCAGCCACTGGTTGCCCACGAACACGCGTGTCGTCACGCGCCCCATGAGGCGCGCGTCGCCGTTGGCCAGGTGCACTTTTTCAGGACGGATATAGACGTTCACGGCGCCCGCCACCTCGCGGCCTTCGTGGGGCACGTGCAGCATCGTCCCGGCGACCTCGACCTCGGCGCAGCGCGGATTGCGGCGCAGCACTTCGCCCGCGAGCGTATTGGTGCGGCCAAGGAAGGTGGAGGCGAAGGGCGTGGCCGGGCGCTCGTAGGCGTCGAACGGCGTGCTCAGCTGCGCGATGGTGCCGCGGTGCATGACGGCGATGCGGTCGCTCATCGTCATCGCTTCCACCTGGTCGTGCGTGACGAGCAGGGTCGTGATGCCAAGGCGCTTCTGGATCGCGCGCAGTTCGATATGCATCTCTTCGCGCAGCTTGGCGTCGAGGTTCGACATCGGCTCGTCGAGCAGCAGGAGTTCGGGCTGCATGGCCAGCGCGCGGGCGATCGCGACGCGCTGGCGCTGGCCACCCGACAGCTCCTTCGGATAGCGCGCGTCGAGCCCGCGCAAACGCACGAGTTCCAGCGCCTCGGCAATGCGCTCCGCGCGTTGCGCGCGCTTCATCTTGCGCATCTCCAGACCGAAGCCCACGTTACCGGCCACGGTCATGTGCGGAAAGAGCGCGTAGCTTTGAAACACCACGCCGATGCCGCGCTTCTCCGGCCGCTCGTGAGTGATGTCGCGGCCGTCGAGCATGATGCGGCCCGTGCTCGGCGTGACGAAGCCCGCGATCATCTGCAGTGTCGTCGTCTTGCCGCAACCCGAGGGACCGAGCAGCGAGAGAAACTCGCCGCGCTCGACCGTGAGGTCGAGCTGCTCGATCGCCGTGAAGTCGCCGTAGCGCTTCGAGATGCCTTGCAGGGTGAGGAAGCTCATGAGCGTCGGTCCTCGCTGTGCGTTGGGTGCGGGGCGGGGAGGGCGCGCATCAGCGCTCGACCGAACGGTTCCAGCGCTCGGTCCACTCAGTGCGATGCTCGTTGATGGTGCTCCAGTCCATCGCCGTGAGCTTCGCGATCTGGTCAGGACCGTAAGGCACGCGCGCGGCCACTTCCGGCGTGAGCTTGACGGTCTTGTTGACGGGGCCGAGGCCGATGTCCGCCGCCTGCTGCGCCTGTACCTGGGGGCTCAGCAGGAACTGGATGAACTGCTGCGAGAGCTGCGGCTGTGCGTTCTGCGCAATGGAGCACGCGGCCACCTGCAGCGCCACGCCGCCTTCCTTCGGGTAGATGAACTTGAGCGGGAAGCCGGTATTCTGCAGCGCCACCGCGCGGCCGCTGCCATAAGGCGCGATGATCACGTCGCCGGACTGCATGAGGCCGTCCATTTCGCCGGGCGTGGGCGCCCACGAAAGCACGTTCGGCGCCACCTGCTTCGTCATCGCCTTGAAGCCGGGGTCGATGTCTTTCTCGCCGCCGCCGTTCAGGCGCGCGAGCATCACGAGCGTATGCAGGCCGTAGGTGTTGGTGATGGGCGGCACGCCGAGCTTGCCCTTCACGCGTGCGTCTTCGAGCGACTTCCACGAATCGGGCGCGGGCAGGCCGAGCTTCTTGAACGCCTGTTCGTTATAGCCGATGCCGGTCGCGACCATCCCCACGCCAACGGCGGTCGGGCCAACGTGCGCGAGCGGATAGAGGTCCTTCATGACCGGGGCGTCGTCGAGCTTGCCGCACAGGCCGAGCTGCATCGCCTGATACATCGGGCCGTCGTCCATTACGGCGACGTTGATCTGCTCGTGGCCTTTTTGCGCCTGGAGCTTGGCGAGCGTGTCGCTCGAATTGCCCGCTACGTAGACGATCTTGACGTCATGCGCCTTTTCGAACGCCGGGATGATCTTCTGACGATAGAGCTGCTCGTTGGAGCCGCCGACGTTGGCGACGTACAGCGTGGTTTCGGCCTGGGCGTGCGAGGCTGCAGCGAGCGAGCCGGCGACGGCGAGTGCGACGAATAACGCTTTGTGGGGGATGGTTGAACGACGGCGCATCGCGGCTTTCATGACGACGATCTCCATTCGAGTGTGGGGAACGGCGAACCGGACAGTGCGCCGATGCATCGCAGTCTGTGCCGGGCTGACCATATCGTCCAATACGAATAAAATGCCAACCTATACGGGAATGATATGGACCAGGGTTAGGCCCTGGCGCAAGGACCAGGCTCAAATCAGGGTTAAGCCCAGGAGAAGTCACCTTGAATCTGAAGCACGTCGAAGCGTTTCGCGCGGTGATGGTGTCGGGCTCGATGACGGCCGCGGCGAAGGCGCTCTTCACCTCACAGCCCAACGTGAGCCGCCTGATCGGGCAACTGGAGCGCGAGACCGGCCTCACGCTGTTTCAGCGTGTGGGCATCCGCCTGATTCCTACGAGCGAGGGCAATGCGTTTTTTCGCGAAGTCGAGCGCGCGTACGTGGGCCTGCAAGGCCTCAGCACCGCCGCCGCGCAAATCCGCAATCTCGGCAGCGGGCGTCTGCGCATTGCCGCCATGCCTTCCGCGGGGCTCACGCTCGTGCCGCATGCCATCGACAAGTTCCGCCGCCTCTTTCCGGGCGTGACGGTCTCGCTGCACGTGAATACGTCGGGCACGGTGAACCACTGGACCGGTTCACAGTTCTGCGACCTGGGCGTGGCGGTGTACATCAGCGAAGCGTCGAACTGCGAGGTCGAACTGCTTTCGAAGGTGGCGGCCGTCTGCGTGATGCCGGCCTCGCACCCGCTCGCGAAAAAGGCCATGATCCGGCCTGCCGATCTGGAAGGAGAATCGTTCATCTCGCTGTGTCACGGCGACGGCACGCGCACGCAAATGGACGAAGTGTTCCAGCGTGCGGGCGTGGAGCGCGTGCTCGCCATCGAGGCGCAGTACACGGCGATCTGCTGCGAGATGGTCCGCTGCGGCATGGGCGTGACGCTCGCGCATCCCATCGTCGCGCGCGATTTCGCGGGGCCGGACATTGCGATCCGGCCGTTCTCGCCGGCGGTGCTGTTCCCCACGTACCTGCTGTTTCCGCCGAACCGGCCGCGCGAGCGTCTCGTGGCCGAATTCGTCGAGGTGCTGCGCGAACACCACGACGGTTTGATTGCGCAGATGAAAACCGCCGATCGCGAGCCCGCGCGCAAACGCGCGAAGAAAGCGGCGGCTTGAGGCGCGCGATCAGGCGTCGCTTTTCGCGCCGCGCTTTTTCTGCGCCGCGCGCTCCACGAGATGCTCGACCATACGCTGCGCCGCTGGCTGAAGCGTGTCGAACGCACGAAAGCAGACGATGAAACGCCGCCGCGCCCAGGCGTCGGTGAGGGGGATGGTTTGTACGTCCAGGATGCGCCGGTAGGTGTTGCTCACCTCCTGGGGCACGACGCTGATGCCGAGGTTGGCGGCCACCACGCGAAACGCCGCATCGAGCGTCGATACGACCGCGCGATAGGCGACCGTACGCCCGCTGCGCGCCGCCGACTGCCGCAGCATCGTATGCACGGCCGTGGAGGTCGGCAGGCCCACGTGCTCGTAATCGAGCGTCTCCTCGAAGGCGATGGTGCGGCGTTTCGCGAGCGGGTGCTCGGGATGCACGGCGAGCACGAGCCGGTCTTCGCGCCAGGGGCGCGATTGCAGTCCCCCGAGTTCCACGTTGTCCCAGCACACGCCTAGCGAGGCCGCGCCGTCGCGCACGCGCTCCACGAGTTCGTGCGAGGTGCGCTCTTCCACGTTCACGCGAATGTTCTGATACGCGGGCAGGCGCATGAACGACGCGAGATCGTCGAGCAGGGCCTCGGCGATCGCGGAGGCCGAGGCGCACACGCTCACGCTGCCCGAGAGGCCGCTGCCGAGCGCGGCGACGTCGCTGGCCGCGCGCTCGAGCGTGAAGATCACGCTGCGCGCGTGCTCGAGCAGCGCCAGGCCCGCCGCGGTGGGCTGCACGCCACGGCGCGAACGTGTGAGCAGCGGCACGCCGAATTCGCTTTCGAGCTGGGCGATGCGTTTGCTGATGGCGGAGGGCTCGATGTGCTCCTCGCGCGCCGCGCGCCCCATGTTGCCGTGCTCGCACACGCTCACGAGAAGGCGCAGGGTCTTGAGGTCGATGTCGTGCACGGTGTCTTATATGGACGCCTCCCGGTTTGCCAGGTGATATTCGATGTGTGACTGATAGGACGAGGCTGCAGACTTATATCCGGCCTGTGGTGCGGATCAAGATGATCCGCTGGCCCTGATGGAATCT